>DYLI01000055.1:0-3159 GCA_020722165.1 Halothiobacillus neapolitanus
CTGATGGCCGCACCAGCGGTGGAAGGTTTAATCAGCGTGCCGAGTGCAGGCACGGTCGCTAGTACAGCAAGCGAACTTGAGCGCATTGTCAAGGCGCGCGGCTTGAACGTGTTTAGCGTGGTCGATCATGCCGCAGGCGCGGTCAGTGTCGGTATGACGCTGCGCCCGGCCACGCTGGTTATTTTTGGCAACCCCAAGGGCGGCACGCCGCTGATGCAATGTGAGCCGTCGTTGGGGCTGGAGTTGCCGCTGAAAATGCTGGTACGTGAGGATGCCGACGGCAAAGTTTTGATTGAGTACAACGATCCGCGTTGGGTGGTTGAGCGTTATCACGCAAGCGATTGCCCGGCAGTCGCTGGTGTGGAGAAGCTACTGCGCAGTCTGGCAAGCGAAGCCAGCGCAATGCCATAGTCGTTGCACTAACAGGATGCTGAAAAACCTCATCCATGTCCCGCCTTGGTAGGCTGCTGACACAGTATTTCAGCAGCCTGCTAAACGAGGAAACGATCATGCCTTTGATCGTCCCGATTAAGCCGCCTGCCCTGAGTCTGACCGATATTGACGGCCAGTCGATTGAGTTGCGCTGCAAGCTTTTGAAGCTGCTTTCGCTTCTGCGTCGCGCCCTGAATGCCGCGATCATCACGTTTGGCGTGGTGGTGGTGTTCGGCGCGTGGGTTAGTGCCATGGTGCGGCGCGAATTCAAGCTCATTCCCGTTGGCAATCTGCGCGAGTGGTTCACCACCCCGACCGTCGCCGTATTGGTCGGCGTGGGCAGCGTGCTGGCGATGGGCTGTACCGTCGGTCACTGTTTCAGTGGGGTGGTGGTGCATAAGCTGAGCGGGGGTGTTAACAGGAGAAAAATAAATAAACAGCGCAAACAAGGTATTTATTTTTGGTGATTGGTGAAATAATCAACAAAATTTCGTTAAAAACATTATTTGGTGGTTGTTATGCTTCGTTCCTTCAGTGTGAAAAACTTCTACTCCTTCCGTGAGTCTGTGCGGATTTCGTTGGAGTTGGATGGTCATGCTCCACAGGATGACCGCTCATTTATCGCGCCATCGGGCGCGCGTTTGACGAAGGCGCTAGCCATTATCGGTGCGAATGCCAGTGGCAAGACAACGCTCGTAAAAGCTTTGGCGTTTCTACATTGGTTCATTAACGACTCGTTTCAATTAAAAACGGATGTTGAGCTTCCACTTGAGGCTCATTTTTCATCCGAGGATCGCATCAGCGAGTTTGAGCTTGAGTTTGAGTCAGGCAATAAGGTTTGGCGCTATCAGCTTAAAGCATCCGCAGAGCGGGTTTATACCGAGGCTCTGTACGCTAAGGAGGCGAGTAGCCCAAGCCGTTTTTCCTATGTTTTTGTGCGTGAATGGGAGCCAAAAACAGGTGCTTACAAAGTCAAACAACAGCAGTTTGGCATGTTGCAAAAAGAAGCGGAGAAAGTACGCATAAATGCTTCACTTATTTCTACGGCGGCACAATACGGTGTGCCGTTGGCGTTACAGATGGAGCAAGTCACAAGGCAAGCATTCGCCAATGTACATGCTCTTGGACGTAATCACTTGGATTTAGATCAACTTTTCAAAAGTGCTAAGTTCTATGCGGACAATGACAATTTGCGTAAGCGCATGGCAACGCTGTTGTCCGAGTGGGACTTGGGCTTGGCAGATATTCAAATCCACAAAGTCACGCACACAGACAAAGAGGGTAAAAAAAACGAAGAGCTTGATTTTCCCTTTGGTGTTCACCGTGTCGGTGATAAAGAACATGAGTTGGCGTTATTTCGTGAATCGAGCGGCACACAATCGGCGTTCATTTTGCTCGCATATATCCTGCCGGCACTAGAGAAAGGCGGTTTGGTGCTGATTGATGAAATGGAAGCCGACCTACATCCGCAGATGCTACCCGCCCTCCTCGATCTGTTCTTCTCGCCCGAAAGCAACCCACACAACGCACAGATCATTTTTACTAGTCATTCAATTGAAGTCATGACTCAGCTACATAAGGCGCAAGTGGTCTTGGTCGAGAAAGACACGCAGTGTGAGAGTGATGCGTGGCGACTGGATGAGGTGAAGGGTGTGCGTGCCGATGACAACTTGTATGCGAAGTACATGGCGGGCGCGTATGGTGCCATTCCCAAGCTTTGAGAGGGGTTGTCATGGTGAGGGTGAAGAAGCGGCGTCAACAGCGAGTCACTTTGCTTGCTGTGGGGGAGGGTGATTGTGATGCGGCTTTTTTGAAGCACTTAAAGGGTTTGTATTGCTCTGACAAACAAGGTGTAAACATTACTGTCCGTAATGCGCATGGCAAAGGACCTGAGCATGTTGTGGACTTCACTCATCGACAGCTAGGTGATTACAGTAAGCGAGTAGCATTTCTGGATACGGATATTCCATGGATGGATGTAGTTCATAAAAATGCACGAAAGTCGAAAATTGAGCTGGTAGGCTCGGAGCCTTGTTTGGAGGGGCTATTGCTGCGTATCTTGGGCGAGCCGGTGCGTGAATGCGTGGAGTCAAAAACGCTCAAGCGTCAGTTGCGAGAGCTGACCGGAAAAAACATGACTGAGCATGAGCATTATGCGGCGCAATTTTCGCGGGAGACCATCGAGGCGGCACGGGGGCGTATTGGCACCCTTGACAGGCTTATTTGCCATTTTGAAGGGAAGTAAAAGGTATCACCGTGTTTCCCATCAATTTGCAACCAACACCCGTCCGGCTTCGATGCGCACCGTCCATGCGGGCACACTGAGGCTTTCATCTTCCAGGCAGTGGCCATCGCGCAAGCGGTAGTGCTGCTTGTAGAGCGGTGAGGCCACCACGCGCTCGCCCTTGATGTCGCCCAGAATGCCGCGTGCGAGCACGTTGGCATGGCCTTTGGGGTCGAAGTTGGCGAGTGCGAAGACTTTTTCGTCACTGTCGGGCAGGTGGAACAGGGCGATTTGGGTGTCGCCCACGCGGGCGGCGAGGCCGGCATTGGGTGGCAGGTCGGCAAGAGCGCAAATATCGATCCAGGTTTGTGAGGTGGTGGTCATGATGTTCTCGCGTGTTGGGTGAATGAATCCAGTAGGGTAAACAGCGCGTCGCGCATGGCGGGGTAGGCTTCGGTTTCGGCGCGCATCCGTGCGGCATCCTGCATCCAGCGGCCTTGTCC
>DYLI01000055.1:3259-4382 GCA_020722165.1 Halothiobacillus neapolitanus
GGGGAGAGGGGACTCAATCGCAAATCCTAAAAATGTCATTCCAAGCTTGCCTTTGATTCCAGAGCAGCACAATGACGGATTTCATCTCTAAGCCCTCTGCGTCCTCTGTGGCTAAATTTTCGGCTTTTTAGGCCGCTGCGGCATGTAATTCCTTCTCCTCGACCGTCGCCGGACGAACTTGGCCGCGCTCTTCGACGAAGATTACATTCTCATCCGGCGTGTCGCTATTCACAAAGGCGCGGAACAGTTTGACCCGCTCCGGGTTCTCCACTGTGGTTTTCCACTCGCATTGGTAGGTGTCGGCGATATGCTGCATTTGCGCTTCCAGTTCCTCGCCAAGACCCAGTGAATCGTGAATGACCACCTCACGCAGATAATCCAGTCCGCCTTCAAGATTGTCCATCCACACGCTGGTGCGTTGCAGGCGGTCGGCGGTCTTGATGTAGAACATCAGGAAACGGTCGATGTATTTGACTAGGGTTTCCTTATCGAGATCGGAGGCGAACAGGTCGGCATGGCGCGGCTTCATGCCGCCATTGCCGCAGACGTACAGGTTCCAGCCCTTGTCGGTGGCGATAATGCCCACGTCCTTGCCCTGCGCTTCGGCGCATTCGCGGGTGCAGCCGGACACGCCGAATTTAATCTTGTGCGGTGCGCGCAGACCTTTGTAACGATGCTCCAGTTCGATGCCCAGGCTGGTGGAATCCTGCACGCCATAGCGGCACCAGGTGGAGCCGACGCAGGTTTTCACCGTGCGCAAGGATTTGCCGTAGGCTTGACCCGTCTCGAAACCGGCATCAATCAACTCCTTCCAGATTAGCGGCAGTTGCTCCAGACGCGCACCGAACATATCCACGCGCACGCCGCCGGTAATCTTGGTGTACAGGCCGTACTTCTTCGCCACCTGACCGATGGCAATCAAGCCGTCCGGGGTAATTTCGCCGCCCGGCACACGCGGCACGACGGAATAGGTGCCGTCTTTCTGCATATTCGCGAGGTAGCGGTCGTTGGTGTCTTGCAGGCCGACATGTTCGTCCTTGAGCACGTAGTCATTCCACACCGAGGCGAGGATGGAGGCGGCGGCGGGTTTGCAGATGTCGCAGCCGTGGCCTTGACCGTGGCG
>DYLI01000055.1:4482-10404 GCA_020722165.1 Halothiobacillus neapolitanus
ACCGCAAGTGTGATGTCGCCCTTGCTGACATTGTGGCAGGAGCAGATCTGCGCCGTGGCAGGCAGGGCGGACACGCCCAGACCCTTGGGTGCGCTGCCGTCACGCGCAGGCAGGATCAGGCTGTCGGGATGTTCCGGCAGCTTGATGTGATTGAGCTCCATTTGCAGCAGCGTGCCGTATTCGCTGGCATCGCCGACCAGTACCGCGCCAAGCAGGGTTTGGGTTTCCGGGCAGACCACGATTTTTTTGTAGATCGCGTTCGCGCCATCGACATAGCTGTAGGCCACGCTGCCCGGTGTCGCGCCGTGCGCATCACCGATTGAGGCTACGTCCACCCCAAGCAACTTGAGCTTGGTACTCATGTCCGCGCCGGTAAACGCATTCGTTTTTCCAGCCAGATTGTCGGCTAGCACGCGCGCCATTTGGTAGCCGGGGGCGACCAGACCGAACTGTTGCCCGTTCCACAACACGCATTCGCCGATGGCAAAAATGGCCGGGTCGGAGGTGCGGCAATGGTTGTCGATCATGATGCCGCCACGCGGCCCGACATTCAGCCCGCACTCGCGCGCCAGTTGATCGCGCGGGCGGATACCGGCAGAAAATAGGATCAGGTCGGTTTCGAGGGTCTCGCCATCGGCAAACACCATGCGGTGACGCTGCTGCTCGCCCGCTTCGATGCGCCGCGTGTCCTTGTTGGTATGCACGCGAATATCCAGCGCTTCGATTTTGCGCTTGAGCATCGCCGCGCCGCCATCGTCGAGTTGCACCGACATCAGGCGTGAGCCGAATTGAATCACATGCGTATCCAGGCCGAGTTGCTTGATGGCGTTGGCCGCTTCCAGACCGAGCAGGCCGCCGCCGACTACCGCGCCGATTTTGGATTGCCCTGCCCAGTGGGTAATGGCCTCCAGGTCTTCGATGGTGCGATACACCAGGCAGGCATCGCGGTCGCTGCCTTCCATTGGAGGTACGAAGGGGTAGGAGCCGGTGGCCAATACGAGCAGGTCATACGCTGTTTCGTGGCCGTGAACATCAGTTACGCATTGGCGCGTGCGATCAATGGCGGTGATGGGCGATTTGAGGCGCAGCTCCATGCCGTGATCGTCAAAAAAGCCATCGGCGACCAACGATAGTTCTTCCGCCGTTTTGCCGCTGAAATACTCGGTCAGATGCACGCGGTCATAGGCGGCGCGCAGCTCTTCGCCAAACACGATCACGCGGTGGCTTTGGTGCAGGCCGTGATCGACTAAGCGTTCCAGGAAGTTGTGGCCGACCATGCCGTGGCCGACGACGACGAGGGTGGGTCTTGGGGTGGGCGTGTTCATGCTAGGGCTCCTCGCCGTGGTCGCAGCGGATGGTGTGGGTTCGTCGAGGCGGCACAAGGCCTCGCCAAAAATCAGGGTGGAGCGGGCGGCGGAAAGATCCGTCCCGCGTTGCATCAGGTCGAAATACCAGCCGCCGTCGCTGGCGTCGCCATAGAGCACCGCGCCGCTCAGGCGACCCTCGCGTAGCACGAGGCGGCGGTAATGGCCGTCGATCGGGTCGTGCAGGGTCAGTACTTCGCCGCCTGCGCCGCCGTGGAAATCCCCGGCGGAAAAGACTTCGATGCCGCTGACCTTGAGGCGGGTGGTCTGTGGCGGCGATCCTGGGTAGAAGGCTTGCGTATCACCCGCTAAAACGCGCGCCAGCACTTCGGCCTGTTCCCATAGCGGCGCGACCAGGCCGAAGGTCTCGCCACAATGTTCAATGCACTCGCCCACAGCGAAGATGGCCGGGTCGGAGGTCGTTAGACGATCATCCACTTGAATACCGTGATGGCAACTCAGGCCGCAAGCGCGGGCAAGTTCAATGCGCGGGCGCACTCCGGCGGTGACCACGGCCAGATCAGCGGGGATCAGTGCGCCGGATTCCAGTCGTACGCCGCTCACGCGGGCTTGACCGTCCATCGCAGCGGTACGCGCATTCATTGCAAAATGAATCCCGCGTGCCTCCAGCGCCGTTTGCAACATGCGCCCCGCCGCTTCATCAAGCTGCTTGTCCATAATCCAGCCATTGCGATGCACCACGGTCACGTCCATGCCGCGCCGGGTCAGCGCATCGGCGGCTTCCAGACCGAGGATGCCGCCGCCGATCACCACGGCATGACGATGCTGGCGTGCTGCATCCAGCATGGTGTCCACATCGTCCAGATCGCGGAAGCCAAGCACGCCGGGTAGCTCGATACCGGGCATGGCGGGCATGAAGGGTGCGGAGCCGGTGGCCAAGATCAAGTGGTCATACGCCACAACCAAGCCATTATCGGTGTACACCTGCCGGGCGTGACGGTCGATGCGTTCGACCGTCACGCCCGCGTGCAGAGTGATGCCCTTGGCCGCGTACCAGTCCACATCATGCAGCAGGGTGTCGGCAAAGGATTTTTCACCCGCCAGCACCGGCGAGAGCAGGATGCGGTTGTAGTTGCCGCGCGGCTCACTGCCAATCACGGTCATGGCATATTGATCTGGAGCTAGGCGCAGCAGATTGTCCACCGTGCGCATTCCTGCCATTCCGTTACCAATCAACACCAGTCGCTGCGTTTTCATGGCTTTTCCCTACGCCGCCGTCTTGTGGTGCTTTTCGTAGAGGAACGAGAGCACCTGATGGCGGTAGTGGTTGTAGGCGGCATCATCGGCCAGCGACAGGCGTTCACGCGGGCGCGGCAGCTCAACATGCAAAATCTCGCCCACGGTGGCGGAGGGGCCGTTGGTCATCATCACGATGCGGTCGGAGAGCAGCACGGCTTCGTCCACGTCGTGCGTAACCATGATGACCGTGCTTTGCGTGGCGGCGCAGATGCTCATCAGCTCGTCCTGCAAATGGGCGCGAGTGAGTGCATCCAGCGCACCGAAAGGCTCGTCCATCAGCAGCGCCTTCGGCTCCATGGCCAGCGCACGGGCGATGCCGACGCGCTGTTTCATTCCGCCGGAAATCTCGTGTGGAAATTTGTCGTTGGCGTGGGTCAGGTGAACGAGTTCCAGTGCGGCGTGGGCGCGTTCGAGCATTTGCGCCTTGCTTTCTTTATCGCCAAACACCTGCTCAACCGCGAGCAACACGTTGCCGGTGCAGGTGAGCCAAGGCAAAAGCGAGTGGTTTTGAAACACCACGGCACGGTCGGGGCCGGGACCCTTGATTTCACGCCCGGCGCACAGCAGGGTTCCCGAAGTGGCATCCAGCAGTCCGGCGACCAGGTTGAGCACGGTGGATTTGCCACAGCCGGAGTGGCCGATGATGCTGACAAATTCGCCTTTCTGGATGTGCAAATCCACCTCACGCAAGGCGATGAAAGGGCCGCGCTTGGTGTTGAATTGCATACCGATGTTGTCGAGTTGGATATAGGCGTTCATGGCGTTGGGTCTCAAATTAACGTGCGTCGTAATCGAAGCGTTTGGCGATCTGGGTGAGGATGACTTCCAGCAACAGGCCGATAATGCCGACCACAAAGATGGCGATGATGATGTGTGCGACGTCTAGATTGTTCCATTCGTCCCAGATCCAGAAGCCGATACCAATGCCGCCGGTGAGCATTTCTGCAGCCACGATTACCAGCCAGGCCACACCGATGGCGAGGCGCACGCCGGTCATGACGTAGGGCAGGGTCGCGGGCAGCAGGATACGGGTGACGATTTTCCATTCGGAAAGATTGAGCACACGGGCGACGTTCATGTAATCCTGCGGCACGCGGGTCACGCCGACGGCGGTGTTGATAATCATTGGCCAGATGCTGGAGATGAAAATCACCCAGATGGCGGCAGGTTCGGCCTTTTGCAGTACCAGCAGGCCGATCGGCAGCCAGGCCAGCGGCGAGACTGGGCGCAGCAGGCTGATGATGGGCGCCAGCATGTCGTTGAAAAAGCGGAAGCGGCCAATGATGAAGCCGAGCGGGATGCCGATCAACGCCGCCAAGCCAAAACCGATGGCGACCCGTTCCAGCGAGGCCAGAATGTTCCAGCCGATGCCCATGTCGTTCGGGCCTTTGTTGTAGAACGGGTCGGAAAATAGCGCGACCGCCGAGGTGAAGGTCACGCCCGGGGTGGGAATGGTGGGCGTGCTGGCAGAAACCATGGCCCACACTAAAATGAAGAAGCCAAGACCGAGGGCGGGCGGCACGATGCTTAGGGCAATGGCCTTGAAGCGCTCCGCAGTGGGGTTGAGCGTGCTCATGGTGGGGTATCCTTGAGGTGAGTTAAATCAAATGTAAGCCACAGAGATCACAGAGGGCTCAGAGCTTGAGGTGATCGGGTAGAGTTCAAAGTGAAGAAAGAGCCGATTTTTGGCTCCCTCTCCCCTCGCGGGAGAGGGTTTGGGAGAGGGGGGCTACAGCCTCATAAGCGGCACAGATATCGCCCTCATCAACACCCTCTCCCCAGCCCTCCCCCGTCAAGGGGGAGGGGGTTGAACCTCACTCCGTGCGCTCTGTGATCTCTGTGGCTATTTTTATGCGCGCTTTATGACTTGATCGCGAAACTATCCGCATAGGCTTTCGGATCGCTGCCGTCCCAGACCTTGCCATCGAACAGGGTCGAGCTGCGCATGGCGCTGGACGGGATATTCATCTTGAGCTGGCTGGCGGCTTCCTTGTACAGGTCGATCTGGTTGATCTGCTTGGCCACGGCCAGATAGTCCGGGTGCTCCTTGAGCAGACCCCAGCGCTTGTGCTGGGTGCTGAACCACATACCGTCCGACAGATAGGGGAAGCTGGCCGCGCCGTCGTTGTAGAACTTCATGTAGTTCGGATCCTGCCAGCTCTTGCCCAAGCCGTTTTCGTATTTGCCCATCATGCGGCCTTCGATCACATCGACAGCCGTATTGACGTAGGACTTGTCGGCGATGACTTTGGCCACTTCCGGGCGGTTGCTCATCACGTCGATGTAGCGCGAGGCTTCGAGTACGGCCATGGTCAGAGCGCGTGCCGCGTTCGGGTTCTGCTTGACGAAATCGGCGGTGCAGCCCAGAACCTTCTCAGGATGATCCTTCCAGATGCCCTGGGTGGTTTCGGTGGTGAAGCCGATCTTGTCCATAATGGCGCGCGCGTTCCACGGCTCGCCCACGCAGTAACCGTCCATATTGCCGATACGCATATTGGCGACCATTTGCGGAGGCGGCACGGTGATGCACTTCACGTCCTGGAATGGGTCGATGCCGTAATTCGCCAGCCAGTAATACAGCCACATGGCATGGGTGCCGGTGGGGAAGGTCTGGGCAAAAGTGTATTCGCGCTTTTCGCTGGCGATGAGCTTGGACAAGCCTGCACCATCGGTGGCTCCCTTGTCGCGCAGAGCATTGGAAAGGGTGAGCGCCTGACCGTTGTTGTTGATAGTCATCAACACGGCCATGTCCTTCTTGGTGCCGCCAATGCCGAGTTGCACGCCGTACACCAGACCGTAGAGCACATGCGCCGCGTCCAGCTCGCCGTTGACCAGCTTGTCACGCACCGCCGCCCAGGAGGCTTCTTTCGACGGGATAATCTTGATGCCGTACTTCTTGTCGAATTCCTTGACCGAGGCCATCACCACGCTGGCGCAGTCGGTCAGTGGAATAAAGCCGACCTTGAGCTCGGTTTTTTCCGGCGCGTCCGAACCTGCGGCCCAAGCGCCGATGCGGATGCCAGTGGGCAGGGCGGCGTAAAGTGCAGCACCACTCACGGCGGCTGCGGCAGTTTTGAGGAAATCCCGGCGTGGGATGGAATGTGTGCTGTCGATTTTCATGCGTACGTCTCCGTGAGCCAAGCAAAAAATGTGAGCCAAAAAAAACGCTCACACCGTTGGCGGCCAGGGCTGGCTTCCAGAGTGTGAGCGTCATTGCTCGTATTGTTGACGACCGCCTTTGGTCGTTGCTAAAGGTTAAAGCAAGGGGTGTGCCAAGTTGCAGAAGTGTGTGATGCCG
>DYLI01000219.1 GCA_020722165.1 Halothiobacillus neapolitanus
GGATAGCACAACGGGGTCAAATGACCCCGTTTTTCATTTCCAGCACGCAATTTTTATCTATTACATTTCCAGCAAAACATCCACCGTCTGCCCTTCTTCGCGCATCATACGACGCAGGCGATTCAGCGCATCAATCTGAATCTGGCGCACGCGCTCGCGGGTTACGCCTAACATATCGCCTATCGCCTCCAGTGTATGCGGCTCATAGCCACGCAAACCAAAACGGCGCTCAACAACCTCACGTTGTTTAACATCAAGCTGCTGCAACCATGTAACCAGGCGACCATGCAGCAGCTCACCCTGCAACAAATCCGCTGGGTCAATGTTGTTTTCATCGGGAATCATTTCCAGCAAGGAATGATCGGGGTCATCATGCAGCGGCGTATTCATGGACGTAATGCGCTCGCCATAGCGTATATGCCGCTGCACATCGCCCACGTCCCGGTCGAGTGCCTCAGCAATTTCACCAGCACTCGCTTCATGATGCTGGTCTTGAGAAATTTTGCGTGCGGCACGCTTATAGGCATTCAATTCTTTGGCGATATGAATCGGCAAACGCACCGTGCGTCCTTGATTCATCAAGGCGCGCTCAATGGTTTGACGTATCCACCATGTGCCATAGGTAGAAAAACGAAAACCCCTTTCGGGGTCAAATTTTTCCACAGCACGCAGCAAGCCAAGATTGCCTTCCTCAATTAAATCCGCAAGTTCCAGCCCCCGGTGCATATAACGTCGTGCAATTTTCACCACCAGGCGCAGGTTACAGACAATCATGCGCTCGCGTGCCGCTGCATCGCCCTGCAAGGCCAGACGCGCATAATGTTGCTCATCTTCGGGGGTGAGAAGTTTATGACATTCCACATCATGCAAATACAAACGGGTAATGTCAGTACGCTCGGTACGGTCAAAGACAGCTTCGGACTCGAGCTCCAACATCGAGTCTGGTGCACTGTCGTCTGATGGTGGGTCAAAATTTGTTCCCAGTCCCTCGTGCTCGGTCACACGATCCAAACCCACGTTTTCATCCACATCGACTAATTTCACTGTACCACCCCCGCGCCGCTATGTTTGTCGCACTGTGTCATGTACCCACTGTGTAAGAGTCAATACATAAACTCAAGGCATTTGTCAAAATACCCCTATCAAAAAATAAGCGAAACTTTATAACGACTGGATTAAATCAGTGTTTTATTAAATTATGATTATGGTTGTTTTTGGCGGGGCAACTGGCGCAAAGGATCAACCGGCTGACCGTCAAGACGAATTTCAAAATGCAGACGCGGCTTATCCACGCTCTCCAACCCCATATGTGCAATCACCTGACCCGATTTAACTTTCTGGCCTTCACTTACCAATAATTTTTCGTTATACGCATAGGCACTTAAAAAACGCGCGTCATGCTTGATGATAATAAGCTTGCCATAACCCGCCAAACCCGCACCGCTGTACACCACTTCGCCATCCGCTGCGGCGGATACCTTTTGTCCTGCCACACCCGCAATATCAATACCTTTACGCGTCGCATCCTTGGCCTTAAAGGTACTGACCAC
>DYLI01000220.1 GCA_020722165.1 Halothiobacillus neapolitanus
TTTTTCAAGGTGCCAAAAGTGTCAACCTATTTCAGCCCGTAATTGAACCATCCCCGAAAATTCCCTGATGATCATTCTACTGACTGGTGAATCGGGTTGCGGCAAGACGATGCTGTGTGTGCGCGTCGTCGCTGCGCTCAAAACGCGTGGTGTAGATGTTGCCGGTGTGTTGACGTTACCACGCTTTGCCGATGGCGAAAAAATCGGAATGGACGTTGAAGACGTTCGTAGCGGTGAACGCATTGCGTTAGCGGAACGCGCCGCGCGCGGCGCGGGAACTGCCGACTTGGAATGGAAATTCGATGAAGGCGCGCTCGCGCGCGGTGCGCAGATGTTACGCGCAGCCACGCCGTGTCAAGTGCTGATCATAGATGAATTGGGCCCACTCGAATTGATTCACCACCGGGGGTGGATCGGCGCGCTGGAAATTTTGCGGACGCAAAACTATCGCAACGCGCTCGTCGTCGTCCGTCCCAGTCTCGTTGAAAATTTTCAGGCGCACGTCAAGGCAATTTTGCAGATTGTAACGTTGGATATTTCTAATCGCGCAGAAATGTTCGATCGAATGGTGACCATGCTGAATGCGCCAAACTTAAGGCGCGTGAATCAAAAATAAGGAGGACAGAGAAATGTTCAAGTACAGCATCGGGATCGTTGCTGCCGCGCTCGTGTTCCTCATCGCCGCGCTTGCCGCGTGCACCGCGCCGACGCCGTTCGTCACTACGCCCGCGCCAACGACTGCCGCGCCCGCCGCGGGTCCCATCGTTGTCACCGACACGCTGGGGCGCACGGTCAAGCTCGACAAACTGCCGCAGCGGATCGTTCTCACTGGACGCGCATTCTTTATGATCGCTGATGCGCTCTACCTGTTTCCCGAAGCCGCCGTGCGTCTTGTCGGTTTGCCGGACACGACGCAGAGCCCAAATGATTTCTTCGCTGTGCTTGATCCGAATTACGCGAGTAAATTCATCGCCAGCCAAGCCGGACCTGAACAAATCGCTCCGCTGAAACCGGACGTGGTGTTGACCAAATCGGTTAACGCAAACCGAGTAGGCAAGCCGTTGGAGCAGTTGAACATTCCGGTCCTCTATGTGGATTTAGAAACGCCGGAGCAGTACACGCGCGATTTGATGACCTTGGGACAGCTGTTTGGAAATTCTGAACGCGCCAAAATGATTGCTGCATACTACCAAGCCCAAGTGGATCGCGTGAGTGTGAAAACCAAAAACCTCAAAGAGACAGACAAGCCGCGCGCGCTGTTGCTACAGTACGCCGAAAAAGGTGGCACGATCGCGTTCAGCATTCCACCCGTTGAATGGATGCAGACCGTGCTCGTAGAGATGGCGGGCGGCCGCGCCGTGTGGAAGCAAAATGCCAACGCGAGTGGCTGGAGCGTTGTGAATCTGGAACAAATCGCTGCGTGGAATCCGGAGGTGGTGTTCATCGTTTACTACGGCAATGATCCCAAAGGGGCCATTGCCCATATCAAAGCCGATCCCAAATGGCAATCGCTCAAGGCGGTCAAGGAAAACAAGATTTA
>DYLI01000221.1 GCA_020722165.1 Halothiobacillus neapolitanus
CCAAATCACCGCGGGGAATTTTTCGCAAACACGCAAAGCTCTTTTCATTAAATAACCATAAAGTGAGCTCGGCATGAAAAGCAAAATACTTTTGCCATCAAATTTTCAGAACAGGAGATAAAAATGCGCAAGAAAATCATACGGCGATTGCGAACGATTCTTTTGTGTGCTATTCTTTTTTCATTGTCCTTCGCGGCATTTGGCCAAAGCGTGTCGCAAGCCAATTGGAATGATTATGTGGGATCATACGGCAATGTTCCGGCCTGGGCAAGCTGGGTGCGCAGTTACGCCAATACCGAGCGGCTGGTAGGCACGGCGTTGTTGGACGCCAATCGCCAAATCGTGCCGGCCATGCTGGACAGCCTGGAAAGCACCATGCGTCGAGTGCCAACAAATATCGACATCATGACGGTGGAGGGCGGTCTCGTCTCGGCACGAGACACGGCGCGGGTGAATGCGTACATGCGTCTCATCGAAAGCGATCAAGCGCAAACCTGGAAAGAAGTGGTGCGGCAACAATCCGAGCGGTTGGCGCGCCTGCCCAATGGCAGTTCGAGAATATACTGGCAAATCGGCAATGAGATCAGCAGTCAAAGCTACAGTAAAACGCTCAGACTGTGGAGCGGGCAAGACCCCAACACCGTCGGCGAGGGGCGGTCTTATGATATGTTCGTCATTCCTCTTTATGTTGAATACCTACTGGCACCGACGGTTGAAGCCATTGATTCGGCCAGCGTTGCGGTCTTCGGGGCGCGGGGAGGAATCAACATTTGCCTCGGGTCGATCACCAATGCGCATAATCCAAATGCGCGAGTCTGGGGCGATTCCTTGTTGAATTATCAGATTGCCGGCGCGTTTGCGCCCACGCTCGCCGGCAAACGCGTTTACGAATTGGTCGACCTCATCACGGTACACTACGTCATGGGTGTGGCGCCATCTTCATCCTGGCAAGCCATTATGGATGGATTCAAAACATGGGTCGGTCAGGGGCGTGTCGCTGGAATTTGGTCAACGGAGGAAGTCGGCATTCGCGCAGCAACCCAAGGTGCGGGTGCGGTGGTTGGATCACTCGTGACAGCGCGCTATTTGGATTGGTGCATCACCAACAATTTTTCTCCACTTCAAGGCCGGACAAACTACTACGGCTGGAATCAAGGGCCGCCTGGAACACGAGTGGACGAGGCTAACCAAACGGTGTTTGATTTTCTTGGAACCACGCGGCTTATGCTCATGGAAGCGGCTCAACTTATTTATGATTTTCCCAACCTCGAAAGCCACGCCTTTTTGTCGGAAGATAGCAGCAAAGGCGTCATCTTTACTTTTCTTGAAAGAGGAGGAAGCGTTGACACCGGTTATGTTTCTTTGCTGACGCTGCCGAAAAATGTCTGGGGAAATATTTCCAGTGCCACGGCGCATGTTTATACGAACAGCGGCCATCAAGTTTTGCCTCTCGCTCTGGCCTCCGCCGGTGATTCCGTTCGCCTGCAGCCGGCGAATGCGATACCGTTGGGCAGGGAAGTGGCGATCATCACGACTA
>DYLI01000222.1 GCA_020722165.1 Halothiobacillus neapolitanus
GGATATAGGTGAGTTGTCCCGGTTGGATGGTAAAGATGAGCAACTGCACCACCCCGGGCTGGATAGCCATGCTGTGAGAGTGTAGAGATATTTGAACTTGAAACAGGAGCGCCTTGCGAGTATGATTGTATTTAAACTACGCAATCCGCTTGCAGGAGGCGCTCCAATGTCCAACAGAATAATTCCGATTGAGATAAAAGTCAATGCACTGAGCCAGTGTCTCGTGCTACAAAATGTTGAGGCTGTCGCCGAAGAGCAGGGGGTATCGCCTAACTCCATTCGCAATTGGTTCGCCGACAAGGTGTTACCCAGTCTGTCCGAGGTGCTTGCAAAAGAAAACCCAGGTCCGAAACCGAAAGTAGCGCCTACATCCATACCCCCCGCCAAAGTTAAGCATGCCGCGTCCAGAGCGGAGGTTGATGAGCGTCCCGAATATTGCCCACACTGTCAGAGTGCGCGGGTTTGGAAAAATGGGGTGTATTGGGTAATCAACTGGTTGGCATTCCTAACCATGCGCTGGTTCAGCCAGAAACGCGTGACGATCCAACGGTTTCGCTGTGGAACCTGCGGGCGCGAGATTGACACGGTTCAACGGCAGAGACTAGCTCAAGCGCGACGACAAGGCTGGCAATTCTTCAAACAGTTGGCGGTCTTCAGTAAGTTCAAGTTGGCGTTGTCCAATCGGCGCACCACCCTGCTGGCGGCTTTTGCTTTTGGACGGGCAATTTCCGCCACGTTTGTCAACGATGTCACGCACGTGGCGGGGCAGAAGGCACAGGCGACGTTGATGCGGATCGCGAACTGTCGCCAAAAAATTGCTCAGGTTCTGATGGGCGATGAAACCTTTCCCCGCATCCTCGACTGGCAGAGCTTGCGCGCCAAAGGGCACAGCCTCGGTGTGGCTGTCTGTGAGTTTGGTTTGATCCGCGGAGTGAAGGTGGTGCGCCATCAGGCACGCGATCTGGGGTCACTTTTCAAAGGTGTGGTCGGAAAAGGCTTCCAGCCGCTATACTTCCTGAGCGATTTTGATGTGCATTTTCCAAATATCATCAGCCAAGCGATTGACGGCATCCGTCTGTTGAAGGATTTCGTGCATGCCGAGCGTATTATTGGTCGCTATTTTGAGGTTGCGGTGCGGCAGGTAACTTTGGAAGTTCCCAAGGACACATCGCTGAAAGAACGCCAGAAACAACGCGATCTGAAACGCCGTTTGTTACGCAAGCAATTGGAACCTGTGCTGGCCTTGTTTATCAAGGCATTTCAGCCAGGTTATGAGTCGGTTGCATTCCTTTACATTGAAGGAGCTTTGGCACGCTTGCAAAACCCGCACATTGTCATTCAAACCGAAAGCGTCCGCTATTTGCATAAGCAGTTGACCAAGTTCTTTGCCAAACATGGTGCGACACTGGAATTCCAGTTCGAGCAGAAAGCCAGCGTCGGTTTGGTATGCACGAGTAATCTATTGGAAAGCAAGAACAGCATCTTCAAACCATTTGCGCGCATTGCCCAATCCTTCCAACGCAGCGAAACCTGCGA
>DYLI01000056.1:0-8070 GCA_020722165.1 Halothiobacillus neapolitanus
TCTTCGCGGCGTTCGCGCAATGCTGGCATACGCAACTTGACCACGTTGAGGCGGTGGTAGAGGTCGTGGCGGAATTGACCTAGCTCAACCAAGGCGCTCAATTCGCGATTGCTGGCCACCACAAAGCGCACGTCAATGTCGATCGGCGTGATGCCGCCGACACGGGTCACTTGCTGTTCTTGTACTACCCGCAGCAATTTGGTTTGCATCGCATCGGAGATATTGCCGATTTCGTCCAGAAACAGAGTGCCGCCCGTGGCAACTTCAAGCAGGCCGCGTTTGGTTTGGTGCGCGCCGGTGAATGCGCCCTTTTCGTGGCCGAAAAGCTCGCTTTCAAGCAGTGAGCCGGTAATCGCACCACAGTCGATAACGACAAACGGTTTGTCCGAGAAGTCGGAAAGGTTGTGCACAGCACGGGCGGCAAGTTCCTTGCCAGTACCGGACTCGCCTTCAATCATCACGTTGACGCGCACGTCGTGGATTTTTTCGATGATTTTGTACACCGCACGAATGGGTGGGGAGTCGCCCAACATGCCGCCATAGCGTGGTGAGTGTTGCCTTGGCTTGGGTGAGCGGTCGAGGTGTTCGCGTATCAAGGCCAATAATTCATCCATGTCGAATGGCTTTTTGATGAAGTCTGTTGCGCCAAGTCGCAAGGCTTCAATCGCATCGTCCATGGTGGAGTAGCCGGTAATCAGGATGAACGGTAGTTTGGGGTGCAGTACGCGCACGGCTTGCAAGAGTTCGATGCCGCTCATGCCGGGCATTTTCAAGTCGGAAACGACCAACGCCGGGGTGGGGGCTTGTTTGATGACCGCGAGCGCCGCTTGCGGTGAGCGAAACACCTCCACATCAAATGCTTCATCGCGCGCAAAGCGGCTAAATAGCTCGCCTGCGCGGGGGTCGTCGTCAACAAAGATAATGCGTTTTTTAGAGGTGCTCATAAGGTTTAGGCAGTCATGGGTTGGTGCGGAATACGCGGCGCGGCGGGCATAAGTGGTATTTCAAAACGCGCTTCAACCCCGCCTTCGGGGTGATTGCGGATGCTTAGCTCGCCGCCATGATACTGGATGATGCCAAGGCTAATGGAGAGTCCTAGCCCTGTACCTTCGCCGACGGTTTTGGTGGTGAAGAATGGGTCAAATAAGTGTTCTAGAGCGTCGTTGGACAGCCCGTGCCCATGATCGCGCACACTTACGCACAAACGCTGGTTTTCGCAGACTGCTGATAGTTCGATTTGACCGCGGTCCACTGTGGCGTGCAGGGCATTGCGCAAAAGATTGAGCAGCACTTGTTGCAGTTGGTCAGCATCGGCATCCGCCTGGCATTCGCTATCGCAGGATTGCACGTCGAACATGACATCTCTCGCCATGGCTTCGGGTTCGAGCAGCTCAAGCGTGTGTTTAATCCAGGGGCAGACTTTGAATGGGCGATGTTCCGGCGGCAGTTGGCGCGCAAAATTCATCACGCCGCGCACGATGCGCCCGGCGCGTTGGGTTTCTTCGCGTAGCTCTTGAATGTCGTCACGCAGGCGTGCGTTCGCCATAGGCAGGCCGCGTTCGATCAGCGTGGCATAGGAGAGAATATTGTTCAGCGGGTTATTAATTTCATGCCCAATCCCCGCCGCCATTTGGCCAATGCTGGCAAGTTTGGCCTGTTGCAGCATTTTGCGTTCAGAACGCAGACGCTCAGCTTCGGCTGCGCGTAGGCGCTCGGCCATGTCGTTGAAGTCGTTTTCCAAATCGCGGATTTCACGGGTTTGGCTGCTCACCGCAACGCGACGGTTAGCATCAGCGGCAAAGTCATGCAACGCCTCACGTAATTGCAAAATAGGACGGGCAATGTGGCGTGCACCGAGCACGGCGAGCAGTGCCGAAGCCGTAAACACCACCAAGACCAATAGCCATAGCGATTGGCGCAAGCCGGCATAGGGCGCATCGAGCGTGCTGTAGGGCACGGCAAAAGCCAATATCCAGCTCGTAAGTTGATTGGGGTAGGGGTGAAATTCCTGGTAATACACGCGCCATTGATTGTCACTGCTGTTGAATTGACCGTAGGGACGTTGCTGAATGTTTTGCCACAGTTCGCCACCATCAAGGCTTTGCAGTTTGACTTCGTGCGGTTTGGGTGCGCTGAAGCGGGTGTCGAGGCGGTCGTGGTAAAGCAGTAGGCCGTTGCGCTGCGGCTCGTCAAGATTACGCTCGGCGATCAATAGCTCGGTACCACTCGGACGTGGCACGAGGCGCAAAATCCGGTCGAGATATTCGCCAAAGGTATTCACCGCCAACACGGCATCAGGATGTCCGCTCTCACCAAGAGGCACAAGTGCGGTAAGCATGGTCAATGTTTGGCCAGCGGGTAAGTCCCAACGGCTTTGCGGCAGCGGTATAAAGTTGATTTCACCACTCGTCCAGTTACGCATGGCGCGGGCAAAGCCGGGGGAGTGCAGGTCTTCTTCGGCGTACTCGATATTGCCAAGGCTCGGGTAAATCGCCGGGCGGGCGCGGCCTTCGCTGACTTTAATCAGTGTATTGCCCACGCCGTCGAGCACGCGCAGGCTGCCTAAGGATGGAATGGTACGTTGCAAATTAAGTAGGAACTGGGTGAGCTGGTTTTTTTGCGCGGTGTAATCCGGGTGACGAGCGCCCTCATTGGCCGCGCGCGCCACAGGGAGAAAATCCTGCATGGCGCTGGATTGGGCGATACCGCGAATCATGTCACGTTCGTAATTCAGACGGTTGTCGATTTCGCTGGCCAGTGCGTTTAAGCGGCGATTCATATCGCTATCTACTTCATGCAGGTAACGCTGTTCGCCCCAGTTCAATAGTACGAAGGTCAGCGCCAACAAGGGCAAGCCTGTGGCGAGGAGCGTCCAGAAGAAAATGGTGCCGCGTAGTCGCATGATTTAGTGCTCGCTCACGATGTGCGCGCCAGCAAAATGTTCCACCCACCAGAGGCGGGCGCGCAGCCCCCAGGGTGTGGTGTAGCCAGTTTCAACGAAGTGGATGCGGCCAGCAGCATCGACAATCAGATGCAGTGGCACGGCTTTGATGCCGAGTGGGGCGAGGATATGGCCGCTTGGGTCGTTGATGACCTCAAGAGAGAGCTTTTCTTGTGCAAGAAAACGGCGCATGGCGGCATCGTCACCCGATTTCCAGGCCATGCTTATCACTGGGGTGTCGCGTGCCAATTCAGCCATGCCCGCAAGCTCAAGTCGGCAGACGGCGCACCATTCGGCCCAGATATGGACGACAAAAGGACGGCCTTGGGTATTGCGGCTGTCGATGGCTTTTCCGTCCAGCGTTTGGCTGATAATCGCGGGCAGGGCGCTATCCGGCAAACTGGGTGCATTCCAGGCGCGAATAAGCAAGAACGCGGCAAGTACCAACGCAATTTCCAGGCTCCAGCGGATGATGCGAGAGCGCCATGATTTTTTGTTGGTGACAGTGGGCTTGATCGGGTTCATGGGCAAGATTGTTTGCAGGCAGTGATTTATCATGCGGGCATGACAGATAAAAAGCCAACCATCCTATCGAGCACCCTGATTGCACAAACCCGTTTGTTTGCGGTTGAGGAAGTGCATTTACGTTTTAGTAATGGCGTAGAAACGCGCTACGAGCGTTTGCTCGGTAGTCCCCATGGCGCAGTGCTATTGGTGGCGTTGAACGAAAATGACGAAGTTTTACTGGTGCGTGAGTACGCCGTGGGGCTGCATCGCTATGAGCTGGGGTTGCCCAAGGGCGGCATTGAGGCGGGGGAAACGCCCGAGGAGGCAGGCTTGCGTGAGCTGCGCGAGGAAACGGGTTTTGCGGCGCGACGCTTGCATGTTCTGGGTGAGCTGACCCTGGCACCGGGTTACAGCAGCCAGCGCACGCATGTGGTTTTAGCACGCGAATTGTACCCAGCACCCTTGCCGGGCGACGAGCCGGAGCCGCTGGAAGTTCAGCCTTGGCCGATGGCGCGTTTGGCTGAGCTGATTGCCATGCCCGAATGCAGTGAGGCGCGTACCTTGGCAGCGATGTTTATAGCGCGTGAGTTTATTATTGAAGAGTCGAATGCAACACTATGAAAATTGACAATATATTGTTTGAAGCGGTGCGTGCATTGGCGCTGCAAGCCGGTGACGCAATCATGCGCGTGTACGCCGGTGAGTTTGCCGTTACAGCTAAGAATGACTTAACGCCGCTGACCGAAGCCGATTTGGCAGCGCACCGTCTAATTGAACAGGGTTTGCTGGCACTCTGCCCCGACTGGCCGGTGCTGTCCGAAGAGGGTGCCGATGTGCCATTTGCTAAGCGCAAAAGCTGGTCGCGCTATTGGCTGGTCGATCCGCTGGATGGCACGCGCGAATTTGTGAAACGCAATGGCGAATTCAGTGTGAATATCGCCCTGGTGGATGGCCATGAGGTGGTGCTTGGCGTGGTGCATGCGCCCGCGCTGGGCGTGACCTATGGCGCATGGCGCGATGGTGGGGCGTGGAAATGGAGTGGGGATGAGGATAGGCCTGTACGTATTCAAGTTCAGGTGGTGGTTGGCTCACCGTTGCGTGTCGCCTTGAGCCGCTCGCATGGCAGCGCGCAGATGCAGGCTTATCTGGATGCGTTGCAGGCTGTGCATGGCGAGGTGGTTTCGGTGCGCATGGGCAGTGCATTGAAGTCGTGCTTGGTGGCCGAGGGCGCAGCGGATGTGTATCCGCGTTTGGGGCTGACCTCCGAATGGGACACGGCAGCGGCGCAATGCGTGGTCGAGGAGGCGGGGGGGCGTGTGACCGACACCGCCGGGCAGCGTTTGCTCTACAACACTAAGGATAGTTTGCTCAATCCTGAGTTTTTGGTGTTTGCGGATGAAACGGTAGATTGGGCGAGCTTTGTGCCATCGATGAGTTAGGCGTTCGGCTTAGTCTTCGCCGCGACCGCGTAATCCCAGCTTGTCGTTATCCCAACTAGCCAGATATTCCGCGCGCGGGGGCATTTGCAGGTGAAAGCCGCGTTCGCGCAGGTTTTCCATGACTTGGGCAATATCCACGCGGGCGAGTTTGCGTTCCGGTGTTAGGGTCAGGCGCATGGCTTCTTCGGGGTCGCGTCCCATGCCTTGGAGTATGTTTTCCGGCAATTCGGCGTAGGGGTGGTTGGCGGCAAGGTAAAGGTACATGCCATCTTTAATGCGGCTGCGGTAGACGATGCAGTCGATGGTGTTTTGCGGTGTTGGGCTCATTGGTTTTGTCCTTTTTATCTATCGAGTTGGTGTCTTGCTTTACGCCTTATCCGAGGCGTTGCTGCGTAAGCTTTGAATCTGTTCCTGCCATTGTTCGGCATTGGCGAGCAGGTCGTCTTCATTGAGAGTCATCAGGCGACGTTCGTTCATCAACATGCGCCCGGCGACCCAGAGGTGGGTGATTTGCGCGCGCCCGGCAGCGTAAATGATTTGGGCGATAGGGTCGAATAGCGGTTGGGTTTCGATCTGGCATAGGTCAATGGCAATCAGGTCGGCGGCCTTGCCGGGTTCGAGTGAGCCGATGCGTTCGCCCAAGCCCAGCGCACGCGCACCGCCCAGGGTCGCCATGTAAAGCGCATCTGCGGCGGGGATGGCCGCTGCGTCGCCGGAATAGCCTTTGGCGAGCAGGGCGGCGGTGCGGGCTTCGCCGAGTAGGTCAAGATCGTTGTTGCTGGCCGCGCCGTCGGTGCCGATGCCAACGTTGATGCCATGAGCGCGTAATTTGGCGAGCGGGGCCATGCCTGAGGCGAGTTTGAGGTTGGATTCCGGGCAGTGGGCGATGTGCACTCCGCGAGCGGCCAGCATGTCGATTTCCGCGTCATTGAGTTGGGTCATGTGGACGGCGAGAAAGCGCTCATTGAGCAGGCCGAGGCGGTCGAGACGTGCTAGTGGGCGTTCGCCGTGTAGACGTTCGGCATCGGCGACTTCGTGGGCGGTTTCGTGGACGTGCATGTGAATGCCGATGTCGAGTTTTGCGGCCAATTCGCGCACGCGCAGCATGGGCGCATCGCTAACGGTGTAGGGCGCGTGCGGTGCGAGCATAAAGCTCATGCGCGGGTTGCCGTGCCATTCGTCCAGTAGGTTCAATTCGTTTTGCAGGCTACGTGCCAGAGCGCTGCGCTCGCTGTAGCGGATATGCCATTCTTCATGCAGCGCTTGGCCTTTGCGCAAATAGTCGTCGGCATCCTGCCCCCAGGCGGTCGGGAAGTCGATCACGGTCAGGCCAATCGAGGCACGCAAACCGGCTTCTTCGGCGGCGCGCAGGGTGGCGGCGGGGAAAAAATACATGTCGTTGAAGCAGGTTACGCCGCTGCGGATGAGTTCGGCGCAGGCGAGTTTGCTGCCATCAAAGACAAACTGATCGGCAAGAAGTTGATTTTCCAGTGGCCAGATATGCTCTTGTAGCCAGGTCATCAAGGTCAAATCATCAGCCACGCCGCGTAGCAGGTTCATGGCGACATGGGTGTGTGCGTTGACCAGGCCGGGCATGAGCGCGTGCTTTGGCAGTTCGATTTCGCGCGCGTGGCTTTGGCGGGCGAGTTGGCGAGCTTCGGGCGTGGGTAGAATGGCGGTAATCAGGCCGTCGTTCATCACCAGGCTGTGGTTTTGCAACACCTGGCCGTGCGGGATGATAGGAATAATCCAGCGGGCGTGAAGGATAGTTTCTGTGGGCATAAGTGTCTCTGGCTACAAATTGATTTGGACTATACCTGCCATCGTGCCGCTTGTGGATGCACAATGCACAGCATAATGAGTAGGCTGCAAAATATGAATGATAAAGCTTGGTGTGATCCATTGATTGCGGGCTTGGCCGAGTCGGGTTATGCCGTGCTGGAGAATGCGTTTCCATCGGCTTGGGTCGAGGCTTTACGTGATGAGGCTTTGGCGCGGCGCACGCAATTTCGCCCGGCGGGGATTGGCAATCAGGCCATGCGGGCGCAGGCAGTGCGTGGCGATAGCATCGACTGGCTGGAGTGGGGCGAAGGTGGGGCGGGTTTGCAGGCATTTTGGCAGGCAATGGAGTCGCTGCGCGAGGCGTTGAATCATGAGCTGTATCTTGGCGTGCGCGAGCTGGAATGCCATTTTGCGCTGTATCCGGCGGGCGGTGGTTATCAGAGGCATCATGACAATCCGCAGGGACGTTCGGCGCGTTTGGTGACTGTGTTGCTGTATTTGAACCCGGATTGGCGGCCTGAGCATGGCGGGGTTTTGCAGATTTATAATCCTGAAGACGAATCGCGGGTGTTGGCACGGGTCGAGCCGCGTGCCGGTACGTTTGTGGCTTTTTTGGCCGAGCGTTTTCCGCATGAAGTTTTGCTGGCGCAGCATGAGCGTTTGAGTCTGAGCGGCTGGTGGAGGCGCGGATAAATATGAATACGCAGGAAATTTTTGCAGCGTTGCGCGACGGCGCGTTGTTGGTGACGGTGAATAATCGCCTGGCGCGGCATTGGCGGTCGTCGTTTGCCAAGGTGGCGGCGCAGGATGCGGCGCTGTGGCCGACGGCGCAGATTATGCCGTGGGGTGCATGGTTGCGGCAGATGTGGGCGGATGTGAGTTGGCTTGATCCGCATGTGCCGTTGTTGCTGGAACCGGCGCAGGCGGCTTTGTTGTGGCAAAACATGCTTGAGCGCGATATTGACAAGGGGCATAGCTCGCCGCTGTTGCAAGCGCGATCTTCTGCGCGATTGGCGCATGATGCCTGGACATTGCTGCATGATTGGCGCTTATCCTTGCCGTTTGAAACATTGGAGTGCAGTGACGATGTGCTGAAATTTCAGCAATGGGCCGAGCAGTTTGCGGCGGAATGTCGCAGTAATAATTGGTTCGATGAGGCGGGATTATCAATCAATCTGCTCGCGGCATGGAATCAAGAGCAGGGCAGTTTGCCTGCACGGATACTTTTTTTGGGCTTTGAGGATTGGACTCCGGCGCAGCGGGCGTTGCTGGATGGATTGGGTGCGCGTGGGGTGGATGTCGTGCTGTGTGGTGAAGCGGAGTCCCGATTTTCTCCCCCCCCCTTCGCAAGAGCGGTGCGTGTCGCTCTGGCCGATGCCGCTGCGGAAGACGAGGCTGCGG
>DYLI01000056.1:8170-10198 GCA_020722165.1 Halothiobacillus neapolitanus
GCAAGAGCGGTGCGTGTCGCTCTGGCCGATGCCGCTGCGGAAGACGAGGCTGCGGCACGTTGGGCACGAGCCGTTTTAGAGCACGCGCCGAACGCCCGTTTGGCGATTATCGCGCCGGATTTGCGCGAGCGGCGGGCGCGTTTGGCGCGTTTGCTGGACTCGCAGCTTGCCCCGCAGCGTTTACTGCCCGCTGATTTGTCCACGGCTTCGGATGCGGGCAGTCCGTGGAATATGTCGCTCGGCGCGGCGCTGAGTGAACACGGCATGGTGCAAGCGGCGTTGTCGGTGTTTGCCTTGGGCGAGTCGCGCCTGGATTTGGCGCTGCTCGGTCAGGCTTTGCGTAGCCCGTTTTTGGGTGGGTATGGTGTTGAGCGCGAGGCGCGTGCGATGCTGGATGTGCGTTTGCGCCAGCAAGGTGAGTTGCAGCTGAGTGAAACCTATGTGCGCAAGCTGGCCGTTGAGCACAACTGCCCGCTGTTTGCGCGTAGCGTGGCAGGCTTGGTCAAGGCAAGAAAAGAGCAGGCGACACGTTCATCGCCGGGTGAGTGGGTTAATGTTTTGCGTGAAGAGCTAAAAATCGCCGCTTGGCCGGGGGATGTCGTGCTGACCAGCAGCGATTTTCAGTTGCGCCAAACTTGGCTGGAGTCGCTGCAAGGGCTGGCGCGGCTGGAGCTAGTGCAGGCCAAAATGCGTCGTTCAGAATTTTTGACGCATGTGCGCGCTTTGGCGGCAGAAACCTTGTTTCAGCCCGAAGCGGTGGCCGATGCGCCGGTGCAGGTTCTTGGGCCGCTGGAGGCTTTGGGGCAGGCTTTTGATGGGGTGTGGCTGCTCGGTATGCAGCATGAACAATGGCCTGCGCAGGCTAGGCCGAATCCTTTTTTGCCGATGCGTCTGCAAGCGCGTTTGGCCATGCCGCACGCATCCCCGGCGCGTGAGCTGGACTATGCGCGCCGCATTAGTGCCAAGCTGTTAGGTCTAGCGGGCGAGGGTGGTCAGGTCATTGTGAGTTATGCGCTGCAAGCCGACGGGCGCGAGCTGGAACCGAGCGCGTTATTCGAGTCTTTGCCGCGGATTGAATTAAGTGCTTTACCGCAATCCAGCGTGCCGCTGCCTGCCTACTGGAGCGCGCCGCACGCGACGGAGTTGGTGATTGATTCACCTAGGTCGCCTTTGGCTTGGGGGGCGCACGTGGGCGGCGGTGCGCGGGTGTTGGAATTACAATCGGCCTGTGCTTTTCGTGCATTTGCCGAATTGCGTTTGGCGGCAAAAGCCATGGAAGAGCCGGATTTGGGGCCGGATGCACGCGAACGCGGCAACCTGCTGCATCAGGTGATGGAAGGCTTGTGGGGTGAATTGGGCGATCAGGCCGCGCTGTTGGCGCTGGATGAAGCCGCGTTACACGCCCTGGTGCTGCGCCATGTGCACGCGGCGGTCGATGATCTGGCGCGCCGTCATGCGTCCGTGTGGCCTGCGCGTTTACAGGCATTGGAAGTGGCGCGCTTGAGCGAGCTGGTGCTGGCGTGGCTACTCATCGAGCGCGAACGGCCGCCGTTTGCCGTCGAGGCGCGTGAACTGAAGCAGTCGATTGAGATTGGTGGGCTGCATCTTGATGTCAAAGTTGACCGCATTGACAGCTTGCCCAGCGGTGAGAAAATTGTCATCGACTACAAAACCGGCACCGCCAAACCCACACAATGGGCAGGCGAGCGCCCGGAAGCGCCGCAACTTCCCTTGTATGCGGTGAGTTTGGAGAATGTCAGTGCGATGGCCTTTGCCCAGTTACGGGCGGGTGACTTGGCCTTTACGGGCTTGGCCGATGCAAAGGCGGCGGATACGAATTTGACCCAAGCTGAACAAGACTGGAGTGCGGTGTTGGCCGAATACCGGCGTGTGTTGGAAGGTTTGGCCGAAGATTTCCGCACGGGTCGCGCCGAGGTTAATCCGCGCAAGCCCAGTGTCTGCGCGTACTGCCCACTCACCATGTTATGCCGTATTCATGAGCAGGCCGGTGAGGCGTTTGCTTTGGAG
>DYLI01000223.1 GCA_020722165.1 Halothiobacillus neapolitanus
AACGAGAAGACCCGCACAAGGCGGGTCGGGTTCGATACATTTAAGATCGTTTATTGTAACAACGGCTCTCACCCCGGAAAGCTACAATGGTTCACATATTACGTCATGAGGTGCGCGCATGGAACAGTCGAATGAAAACAAAGCTCCCGCAAGCTACACGCTTGGACTTGATATTGGCATGGCCTCGGTTGGTGCGGCGCTGCTGAACGAGGGGCAGATTCTAGCCCTGCATGTACGCACCTTCGACAAGGCCGAAACCGCCAAGGAAGGCGAATCGCTCAACCTGATTCGCCGCGAAGCACGCCTGACCCGCCGCCGTATTCGCCGCCGCGCCTTCCGTTTACTTCGCCTGCGCCGCCTATTCAAAAGGATCGGGCTGATCTCAAGCCATAGCGCCGAAACCTTTACCGATACCGCTTCACCTTGGAATTGGCGCGCCAAAGGGCTGGATCGCAAACTCGAATCGAACGAGTGGGCGGCCGTGCTCTACCACATTGTCAAACACCGGGGCTTTCAGTCCAATCGCAAAAGCGAAGTCAAGGACGATGAAAAGGCCGGGCAAATGTTATCCGGCGTATCGGCCAACCAGACACGCATGAAAGCAGGCGGCTGGCGCACCATGGGCGAAATGGCGGCGCGCGATGATGAATTTGCCCATGCCAAGCGCAACAAGGGTGGTCAATACACCCACACTTTCGCCCGCGCCGATCTTGCCGACGAAGTGCAGCAACTCTTTGCCGCGCAACGCCAGCACGCCAATCCACACAGCGCGCCCGAGCTTGAAACCGCCGTGCATGATCTACTCATGGCGCGCAAACCCATGCAAAACATCTTGCATATGGTCGGAACATGCACCTTTGAAAAGAATCCTCCAGAGAAACGCGCACCCAATGCGACATATACCGCCGAGCGCTTTGTCTGGCTCGATTGCCTGAACAAGCTGCGCATTAGTGACCAAGGGAAAACTCGCGGACTGGATAACCAAGAGCGCCAAGCCGTCATCCATCTGCCATTTACACTCAAGGGCAAAGTCAAATACCAACAGATACGAGCCCGCATCAATCTGCCGGAAACCGCCCGTTTCGTCGGTGTGGATTACTGGAAAAAGCGCAAGGGAGGTAACGAGTTGGCGGCAGAAGATAAAGCACTGTTTGAGGCCAAAGCATTTCATGCTCTGCGCAAAGCCTACGAAGACGCAGGTCTAAAAACCGAATGGGCACGCGATGCCGCCAACCCAGACCGGCTTGATGATTTGGGTTATGTGCTTACTGTTTTCAAGGAAGAACGCGACATTGAACAGGAGCTTGCCAAGTGCGGGATCGAGCACGCGATCATCCAGGCGGTTAAGGGTTTGTCATTTGCGAAGTTCAAACATCTATCCCTCAAAGCCCTGCGCAAAATCATCCCGCACATGGAAGCCGGTATGCGTTACGACGATGCGGTGCCTGCCGCAGGCTACGCACATCACAGCGACCTCAATCGTGACAACATCAAAACTCGACACCTGCCGCACATCAGCAAAGAGGATTTT
>DYLI01000224.1 GCA_020722165.1 Halothiobacillus neapolitanus
TTGGCCAGGGTTCCAGCGGTTTCGCTGTGGGCATCCTGCATTCGTTCTGATCGGGTGGGTCGATCAGACTTGCTGATTGCCTGAATGCCCAGTCCGCCTGCCGGAGTGCAGGCGGACACTTCAAAACTTACAGCCCGCTCGCGGGCTGTTTTTGTTGTTGTTGGGCAACAAAACCTTGAGGTAATTGTTCTTGCTATATGCATCACCGCTGATGCACTGCTAGATTATTGAGGTCTCGGAAGCGGAATGCTTTAGGTCTGCGACGAGCTGGGCACAGCAGAGCAAAACTCTGTCGCCCTTCTCTTTACCGGCTTGTCTCAAGTCGGCCCTTTACAACCTGGAGATGCTCAATGAAAAAATCACTACTCGCCCTCGCCGTCATCGGCGCCTTCACTGGCTCCGCCTTCGCTGCTGACAGCAGCGTTCAGCTGTACGGCATTATCGACATGGGCGTTGCCCATTACACCGGCGTCAAGCCTTCGGCTGGCACGGGTACCGCCAGCTTCACCGGCCTGCAATCCGGCATCCAGTCGCCTTCCCGTATCGGCCTGAAGGGCAAGGAAGACCTGGGCGGCGGTCTGAGCGCCATTTTCAATGCTGAAACCGGCTTCTGCGCAGCGGGCACCAACGTCACTGGCGGCAACTCCAGCGGCTACTGCTCGGGTGGCGGCTTCATGCAGCGCCAGTCGTATGTCGGCCTGACCGGCAGCTTCGGTACCGTCGTGGGTGGCCGTCTGTACAACCCGGCGTACAACAACCAGGTCGCTATTGATCCGTTCGGCTATGGCCTGACCGGCAGCATCGGCAATACCTCGCTGCTGGCACAAAACGGCGTGGCCAACCTGTCGCGCGCTGACCAGACCCTGGCTTATGTGACGCCGAATTTCTCGGGCTTCAATGCCACTTTGGCCTACACGTTTAACGTGGGTTCAGCTACACAGCCCATCAACACCGCTGGCAGCACCAGCCGCGCCTACTGGCTGAGCGGCAACTACAACAACGGCCCGATCACTGCTGGTGTGGATTATTCACAGATCAGCAACGGCCAGAACTTTGCCGCGCTGTCCACGCTGACTGGCTCGCCGAAAATCAAGATGTACGACATCTTCGGTGGCTATGACTTCGGCATCGCCAAGGTCGTTGGCCTGTATTCCAACCTGAAGGTGGATAGCATCTCTGGCAGCCAGAAACAGTGGATGCTCGGCGCCACCGTGCCGGTCGGCCCAGGCGCCATCCTGGCCTCGTACAGCGTGTACAAGAACGATATGGGCTCGCCCGCTTCTGCCCCGCAAGCCAAGCAAGCAGCAATCGGCTACACCTACGCCCTGTCCAAGCGTACCAACCTGTACACCTCGTATTCGCACATCAGCAACAGCAATGGCGCTGCCATTGTTGCCAACAGCAATGCGAGCACCAACCCGGGTGTTGCCAACACGGGCTCCAACGGTTTCGCCCTGGGCATCCGTCACAAGTTCTGATCAGCGCAAGCTGTTTAGCAACTGCTTTGAAAGCCGCCTTCGG
>DYLI01000057.1 GCA_020722165.1 Halothiobacillus neapolitanus
TGCACAAGCTGCTGCGCAACCGCATCTACCTCGGGGAGTTGTCGCACAAGGGCAACTGGTACCCGGGCGCACATCCGGCCATCATTGATCCGGGACTGTGGGGGCGGGTTCACGAGGTGCTGGCCAGGGACGGTCACACCCGGTCGGTGGAAACCAAGATCCGGTCGCGCACCGACGCCTTGCTGCGCGGCCTGCTGTACGCCCCCTCCGGCGAGCGGATGTACCCGACCTACTCGCGCAAGAACGGGCGCAAGTACCACTACTACGTGTCCAAGTCGGAAAGCCGGTTCGGCGCACCGGGCAAGAGCTACGAGCGCCTGCCCGCGCCGGAGATCGAGGCAGCGGTGGTCGCCCAGATCCGCACGGTGCTGACCAGCCCGGAATCCATTGCCTCGGTGGTTCGCCATATCCAGCGCAACGGCGCACAGATCGACGAGGCCACCACGGTGATGGCGATGGGACGGCTCAACGACGTGTGGGATCAGTTGTTCCCGGTCGAACGCCACCGCATCGCCAACCTGATGATCGAACGCATCGACCTCGTTCACGCGGGGGAAGTGCAGGGGATCAAGGTGAAGTGGCGCGAGATCGGCTGGAACGCCTTGATCGAGGAGTTCGCCCCGAACGACATTGGCGCTGAACTGCTGGAGGTCGAGGCCTGATGAATAGCGCAATGGAAACCTTCGTGCCCCTGACGTTCCGCCGCCGGGGCGTCCAGCGCGTGGTGACCGACGAACGGCCTGTCCACGACGTGACCCTGCTCGAAGGCATAGCACGCGCCTTCTACTGGCAGCACCTGCTGGACACCGGCGCCATGCCAAGCGGATCGGCCATCGCCCGCGCCGAGAAACTGCACCACTCGGTGGTCAACGAACTGCTGCGCTTGACCCTGCTGGCCCCCGACATCATCGAGCAGTTCATGGCGGGCAGGCAGCCCCGCCGGTTGACCTTGATGTGGTTTCAAAGAAACCGCCTGATGGTGGACTGGCAGGCCCAGCGCCAGCTCATGGCCAGTTTTGAGGAGATGTATGAGTAAGAAGCACCGGGGCCGGTTCAAGGGTGATCCGGTCACCTATCAATTGCCGAGCCCGGCTGGTGGCGTGCGGCTGGAAACTTTTGTCCCCTGGACGCTGGTGCGCCGGGGTCTGAAAAAGCAGGTCATCACACCGCTGGACGCGCCGCAGGAATTCCTGGACGAGGCGCGCCGCGAGCGGCAGGTGCGCGAGATGGCGCAGGACACATCCTTGATGCGGGCGCTCGGACTGGCGCACCACTGGCAGCGCCTGCTGGACGAGGGGCGGTTCAGTTCGATGACCGAGATTGCGGCAGCCGAAGGGATCGACCTCGGCCAAGCGAGCAAGATGAGCCGACTGGCGCAACTGGCCCCCGACCTGATCGAAGCCATCGCCCTGGGACGCCTCGAGGTGGGCATCAGCCAGTTGCTAAACGGCAAGTGGTCGGCGTCCTGGCTGGCGCAACGTGAGGCCCTGGCAACCGGTTCGCGCTGACCTCGGCCCGCAACGACACGCCGCCTACGGGCGGCTTTTTTGCGGCTTTCTCTATCTCGGTCGCGCCCGCCAGGGCAAGCGAAGAAGCAAACCGATGGCCCGCAAACCCGCGTCAACACACGAATTCGGGCCTTGAATGTTCAAGAGGCAAACAGAGAACAGAGAGAGAAAAACGGCGGAATGGGTGCCGAAAACGGCGACTTCCAGATGTCCATGCTCAAGAGGTCAAGGCCGGAAACCGCGCCAAGACTGGCGTTCCGGGCAAAAAAATCCCAACCGGATAAGGGTTGGGATTTCGGGTAATGGTGGAGCCGGGGGGAATTGAACCCCCGTCCGCGAATACTCCACAGCAGGATCTACGTGCTTAGTAACACCATTTGGCTTTAACCCCTATGACGCGGGTGTACGCGCTTCATTTGGGGCGATCCACTGAATTTAGGGCTGAATCGCGTGGCGAAATTCAACTCGAGCCAATGTGCATGACCTCGCAGGTGTTGCCACCCCGGCCCATCGGCCAACCGTTGCGAGGCTCACCGGTGTTAAGCGGCGAGGGCGTACGAAGAATCGTTCGCAGTTACTTTGTTTCCAGTGGTTTATCGAGCGTACTGGGGCTCGGCATGCACCTGTCTGTTTTGCTATCCACGTCGAAACCGGGTCGGCCCCATGGAATGCTGATTGTACGGCGAGACCTGGTTTCGTTCCGCCGTTGTCAGGACATGAGGTCGAGAGTGAGCAATTCAAGGGGGTGGTGGATGATGGCATCGGCGTCCCAGCTTTCTGGTGCGCTGGGGCCACAATAGCCGTAGGCTGCGGCGATGGCGCGCATTCCAGCGGCTTGGGCGGATTGCATGTCTCGCAGGTCATCGCCGACGTAGATGCAGTTTGCAGGGTCGATGCGAAGCGCTTGGGCGGCGTAAAGCAGGGGATCGGGTGCGGGTTTGGGGTGAGCGGCGGTATCGCCGCTGACGACGCAGCCGGGGGGGTGCGGCCAGGGGAGTTGGGTGACTAGGGGCTGGGTGTAGGTGCTGAGTTTGTTGGTGACAATGCCCCAGGGCAGGGCGAGTTGATGCAGGCGTTCGAGCAGTGGGACGACGCCGTCGAACAGGGTGGTGCGCACGCGGATCGCCTCGAGGTAATAAGCGAGGAAGGTCTCTTTCAATGCATCGTACCGAGCCTCTTCGGGCGTGACCTGCATGCCTACGGCGAGCAGGCCGCGCGCGCCATGAGAGGCCATGGGGCGCAGGTGTTCCAGCGGCAATTCCGGAAGGTGATGGTCTCTGCGCACGCGGTTGAGCGCAGCGGCCAAGTCGGGGGCGGTATCCGCCAGCGTTCCGTCAAGGTCGAATAGACAGGCGCGGACAGGGCGGGCGCGTGACATCAGAGCGGGCGGCGTAAGGCCATGAGATAGTTGACGCTGGGGTCGCGAGTGATGCGGAAGCGCTGAGTAAGAGGCTGAAATTCGAGCCCGGCAATGTCGGCGGTTTCAAGACCGCAGCGTCGGCCCATGGCGGAAATTTCGGAAGGCTGGAGAAACTTGGCGTAGTCGTGCGTGCCTTTGGGGAGGAGCCGCAGCAGGTATTCGGCCCCGAGAATGGCGAACAGATAAGCCTTGACGTTGCGATTGAGGGTCGAGACAAAAACCCATCCTCCTGGGCGCACCAGGGCGGCGCTGGCCTGAATGATGGACGCCGGATCGGGGACGTGCTCGAGCATTTCCATGCAGGTGACGACGTCGAATTGTCCGGCGGCCTCTGTTGCGAGGCGCTCGGCGCTGACGAGACGGTAATCGATATCGAGCTGGGCATCTAGGGCGTGCAGGCGCGCGACCTGCAGCGAGGCGTCGGCGAGGTCGATGCCGGTCACCTTGGCGCCTGCCGCGGCCATCGACTCAGAAAGAATGCCGCCCCCGCAGCCGATGTCCACAACGGTTTTTCCGCCCAGGCCGACATGGTCTTGAATCCACCGTAGTCGGTGCGGGTTGAGTTGATGCAGGGGGCGAAACTCGCCGTGTTCATCCCACCAGCGATGGGCGAGGGCGCTGAATTTGTCGATTTCTTCAGCTTGGACGTTGTGGTCTGTCGGGGTCATTTAGATTTATCGATGCCAATCTTTGGATGGATTCTCATATCTACCAGCGGGTGAAAGATATTATTTGCAGGTTTGTGCAATCAAAAAAACGCCCGCAACCGCCATATTTAATTTCAAGACTTATTTTTTAATTCTAATAACTTTAGAGTAATAAATTTCGGCACTAATGTTGCGAAAAATCTGGCCCAAGCGCCAAAGTTTCCCACGTCATTTTTTAATGACCTTAAAAACCAAGTCCTGCCACCCCGGAAATCGCGAACATCCCAAAACTCCATGGCGTATCCATACGCAGCGCCCGCTAGAATTTTTCGCCTCAATTTTTTTGACGCAACATTTTGAAGATGATAATTAATTATTTTAATTCTGGATTCGTGCATTGCTTTCCAGTTTCTGGAGGCTTGGGTATCAGAAATTCTATATTTAATAAGCTTTTCTTCAACGAAGTCAACTTTCCATTCTTTACTTATCCGTAGCCATAAGTCAAAATCTTCCGAGTACCTTATATTTGAATTGAATTTCATCTTTCTTAGCACTTCTGATCTGACTACTACTGTTGATGTCCCTATGAAATTCTTCTGAAGCAATTCAAAATAGACCCAGCCCCGTTTGTATGCGCGGTTATTTAACTGCTTTCCGGGAATTTTTCTATCACCTTGAAAGGTTATTCCCGACGAGCAAACTAGACCTACCTCAGGGTCATTAAATAAAGGAATCTGTTGGGCTAATTTATCATCTTCCCAAAGATCGTCTGCGTCACAGAATGCAATAAAATCACCATTTGCCGCATCTATTCCAATATTTCTGGCGTTACTGACGCCTGCGTTTTGTTTTAACGAAATTATTTTTAATTTGCTATTAAAGTTATTTAGAACCCCAAGGGTATCGTCGCTCGAACAATCATCAACAGCGATAATTTCCAAATTAATTTCCGGCCTTGCGTTTTTCAGCACTGAAACTATAGTCTCGGCAACTGTCGCCTCTGCATTAAAACAGGGAATGATCACGCTGACCAAGCTAGGTAAATATGATTCACATTTGGTTTCATTAATCATATTTTTCCGCGAAATTAGTTAAATTATTTTTCATGCAATTCAGATTGATTCTGCATTGAATTTAAAAATTTTGTAGTAGGCGATGCCGAGCACCTCATGAATAAATCGAGTTGTTTTCTCTAGGGCGCTGATTTGTGGTGTTAGCATTTCTAACGGGGTGATCGGAAGCGCCTCATAATCCACCGGCCACGCGCAAATTTTAATTCCTTCGGAAGAAAAAGCCATCATCGCGCGGGGCATGTGGTCTGCTGAGGTGACCAGGTAGCGGCGGCCGACCGGAAACTGAAGGATGCGCTCTCGCGTATTGACGGCCGTCTGAAAGGTCGTTCGCGATGTTGTATCCAGGATCATTCGGCTGGCCGGAAAACCGAGTTGCACAGCCAGCGCGCCCATCAGGTTGGCTTCGCGCACCGTTCTGCCCCATCCGCCGGAGATGAGCAGCGTGCTGTCGGGGGTGCGCTGCGCCAGTTGTACGGCAGCGAGCAGGCGTTTCAAACTCGCGGTTTTCAAGGCCGAGAAGTCTTGCGCGTGCATGGGGTTGCCGTCCACGCCGCCCGCAAGCACGACGAATAGGGTTCCCGGTGGGGGCGGAGAGCAGATTTTCTCCTGCGTTGCCTTTCGCTCCAGTGCGCCTAAAGCAAGATTGGCAAAGAGAGGCATGCTGGCCAAGAGGAACAGCGCGGTAATGGCATAGGTCAGAAACCGGGTGAAAAACCGGTGCGAGCGCCAGGTGACAAACAGGGACAGAAAGACCAGGCCGCAAGCGGTCAGCCCGACGGGAGACAGCAGGAGTTCGAGGGTGAGCTTCAACGGCGTCAGGACAGGGCCACAGAGGCCGTGGAGGGGGAGGTCAGTCCAGCCCAGTCAAGGTAAACCTTTTCGTCGCCGTCCACCCAGACATGGCGCGAGAAAAGACGCTCCGCGCGTTGGCGCCCGGCACGGCCCATGGCGGCCACCGTGTCACGTTCGCTGAGGGTGAGCATTTTTGCGGCCAGATCGCCGACGTCTGCCGCGGTGAACAGCAAGCCGGTGACGCCGTCTTCGACCACTTCGCCGCAGCCGCCGATGCGCGGCGCAATCACGCAGCGGCCGGCCGCCATGGCTTCACGCGCAGACAGCGGGAATGACTCACGCGTTGAGGACAGCACGAAAACGTCGAGCAGCGCGAGGTGGGAGGGAATGTCGCGCTGCATGCCGGCGAAGATCACGGTGTTCTGCAAGCCGAGGCGGGCGACCTGCGCCTTGGTCTGATCGAGCAGCGGCCCGTCGCCCACGATGAGCAGGCGGGTTTCGGGTTTGCGCTGCACGACTTTGGCAAAGGCATCGACCAGGTAGTTGTGGCCTTTTTCTTCAGACAGGCGGGCCACGATGCCGAAGATCAGATGCTTGCCCGGCTCCAACCCGTATTGGCGGGCGAAATCGGCGGTGCGAGTGGCCGTGGAAAACCGGTCGAGATCGATGCCGCTGTGAATGACGGTGGACTGCTTGGGGGGCAGGCCGTTGGCGAGCAGGCGGTTGCGCTCGTAGTTCGACTCGAAAATGATGAAATCTGCACTTTGCCGCAGGATGCGACCTGCCCACTTGAAATTCTTGGGATTGTGAATGTTGTGGATGGTGGTCACGATGGGCACGCGGCGAGATGTGCTCGCGACCCGGTAGCCGTAGGGCATGAGCCGCAGTGCGGCGTAGGCCACCATGGAAGACCGCACCGATTGCGGCGCGACGAGTTCGATGCCCTCGCGCTTGACGACTTCGCGCAGCTGTTTGAGGGCTCGAACGAACTGCGAGACTGCTCTGAAATGAAAGTCGATATCGACATAGATGGCGCCCTTGCCGATCAGCTCTTTGAGCAGCAAGCCGTCTGTGGTGGCCACATAAACGATGTGGCCTTTGGCGGTGAGGTCTTCCGTCAGGGTCAGCACGTCGGACTGCACGCCGCCGATGCCGAAGGGCTCGGTCATCAAATACAGGATTTTCATAGCGTTGTGGCCTCGAATGAGGCGCTGGGTTTGAGGTGTTTCTGGGCGAACCGGCGGGTGCGACGCGCATGCAGCAGGCGATGAATCGGATCGAACGCGCCGGCTATTTTCAGGCGGAATTGCGACACATCATCGCGGTCGGTGATTTCGGTGCGTTTGAGCTGGAACAGATCGGCATCACGCCGATTGACTCCCGGCGCCACGCTGACGGCAGCGGCATAACCGGCTTGTCGCACCAGTTGAAGTTCGCGCGGGCTCAAATCACCCGACGGGTAACAGAAATACTCGACGGGTTGCTGCAGATGCGCGGCGATTTCGCTTCGGCTGGTAGCGATTTCCTGCTGCGCCAGCGCATCGCTGACGGTCGGCAGATAGGGGTGGGTGCGGGTGTGCGAACCGATGGTGATGCCGGGAGACCGGGCGAGGGCGCTCACTTCGTCCCAGTTGAGGTGCAGGCGCTCGGTCGGCTCGCTGCCATAGCGGGGGTGACTGAGCGCCTGATCGCAGAACTGGGTGGTCACAAAAATAGTCGCCGGAATGCGATAGCGCTGCAGGATGGGCAAAGCCTCGGTCAGGTTGTCGAGATAACCGTCGTCGAAGGTCACGGCGATCAGCGGTTTGCGCAAAGGCCCGGCCTGAATCGCCCGCAACCCGTCTTCGAGGCTGACCACGTTGTGCGCGGACAACTCCTGCATCTGCTGGGCAAAACGCGCGGGCGATACCGTGAGCTGGTCATAGGCGGCCAAATGCGCGACACGGTGGTACATCAGCACGCGCAGACCTGGGCTCAGGGTGTTGCGCAGCTGGGCGTAAGGCAGCAAGGCAGTGGCAAGCAGACGACGCATGATTTACTCCGCAGGAGCGACTCGCGCCGGTTGAGTCTCTGACGACAGGCCCAGCGCTTGCTGATGGAGACGGTTGTAGGCCGCGGCGGTTCGCGCGACGTCGAAACGCGCGATCACGGTTTCCCGCGCCCGCTGTCCCAGACGGGTGCGCAAAGCGGGGGCTTGCAGCAAGTCGTCCAGACGCTTGGCAAATTGCGGCACGTCGCGCGGCTCGACCAGCAGGCCGTTGTCCCCGTCGATGACGACATCGGGAATGCCGCCCACTCGGGTACACAGAACCGCCTTGGAACTGGCCATTGCCTCCAGCAAGGCAATGGGCAAACCCTCCCAATGCGAGGACATCACGAACACATCCATGGCCGCCACCAAGCGGGGCACATCGGTTCGCATGCCAGTGAAAATCACACAGTCTTCCAGCCCGAGAGCCTTGACCTGCTGCTTGAGCGCGTCTTGAAGATCGCCCGTGCCGATCACCAGGCAATTCAACTGCTTGTCACGCACCTGGGGAAGTTCGGCCAGCGCCCGAAACAGATCACCGTGTGCCTTCTGCTCGTGCAAGCGGCCCACGATGCCGATCAGGGGGCGATCTTCTGGAAGCCCGAATTCACTTCGGACGCCTGCTCCCGAAAAGCTGGAGAATTTCTGCAGGTCAATGCCATTCGGAATGGAGACCAGCTTGCCTGCGGGTATTTTGTCGCGCGATGCCAGCGTTTGCGTCACCTCTTCACTGCAGCCCACCACGGCGGTACTCAGTCGCGCGAACAAGCGATCAATCAATTTGCGGCCCGACCCTTTCCACGGGTTGACGATGTTGTGCACTGTCGAAAACACCGCCGGAACGCCGGCCAAGCGCGCAGCCAGACGGCCGTAAGTATCGGCGGTGAACAGGTGCGTGTGAACGACATCAGCACGCTCGCGCTTAAGCCACGAAGCCACACGAAAGACCAAGCCAAAATCCAGCTTGCCTTTGCGGCCAAAAATCACGACCGGAATGCCGAGTTTTTCAAACTCCTGCTCAAGCGGGCCGCCCTTGATCAGGCAGACGATGGTGTATCGGTAGCCCGGTATGCGCAGGCGCATCAAATCGACCAGCAGCATTTCCGCACCGTCGCGCGGCAACTCGTCGATCATGTGGACGATGTGCGGAGAGGTTTTATCGTTGCTTTTCATTGTTTTTCCAATGGGAAGCCGTGGCGGGTTTCGTCATTAGATGGGAGATGATTGCAATGTAAATCCAGAAAAAAATATCAACTGAGGTATCTGCGACGTGTGTGCCGAACATATTAACGCCAACAAGTCCGGCGACCATGGTTACACCCCCAAGCCCAGCAATTCGATCAATATCCAATACACTGGTTTTATACAATATCCAGCTTCGCAAAAAAAGCAAACTTATTAATGTAATAAAAATGGCCAAACCGGGCACGCCCATCGTTGATGCCTCGTAAAGAAACATATTCTGATTATCCGTCGCCCCTCCGGTTGAGCCCGTCCCGGGGCCATAGAATCCTGGAATATAACCTGGAGCCAACCTTTGAAATTGATTGAAACCTTTTCCGAAAAGCGGATCTTCCTTGGTCATTTCAATGGCAGCTTGCCAGAGCAAGAATCTGGAGTCTGCGCTTTTGTCTATGGTCGAGCCAGCTTCATGATCTTGATAGGTCTGGGCGACACGCGCCTTCATGGAGTTGGGTACCAACGAAGGAATAAAGAAATAAATTGACCCTATCACAACCAAAATTAAAATAAAGAATTTTTTGCTTTTTATAAAGGAAAGGGTAAAAAGCTCCATGGCAAATGCCAAATAGGCGCCGCGCGAAAAGGCTGCCAGCAAAACCCTAAGGCCTATAAAAAATATGGGCGCCATTCGTATGGATTTCCACTTTGGGAAATAATAAGCGCCGTAAGCCAACAGGGGCGCAAAGGCATATATAATTTGTGCTGCAAAGTCATTTGGCTGACCAACAGGCCCAAGCAGTCTGGATTTCGCAATGCTGCTCACATTTCTGCTGTCCCACCATTCATGAATGCCAAACAAAAAAATGACGGTCATGGAGAACATCATATAGATAATTAGTCTCCTTGCCATGTTTTTATCTTGGATGAGGTTGATGACAATAAAAAAAACAATGAATTGATCAATAAAAGCCCTGAATGACAGGGTGTAGTTCCAGATAAACTGGTGGAAACCGATGCTGCTCATGGCAGTTAAAACAGAGATCATTGTTATAAAAAACCAAATCCCCGTGACCTTTGTGAATGGCCTGGCTTTGAACATCGGTTTTTTGTGCTTAATCGAATGCGAGATCCAGAAAAAAATCAAAAATATTTCTAACAGATTTGTTCCGTTTATTCCGGGCGCAAGACGAACAGCGTACATCTTGCTGAGGGGATAATAAATAATTACGAGAGCCAAAAGTATTTCCGGCCCCTTGCGCATCTGAATTAAAAGTATGAGGCCAAAGAATGCAGCAAAGCCATAGAGGCCGACTTTACCGGGGTGAATTTTTAATACAATTATGCTTAATATGTAAATGGCAGGTATGGCGAGTATTTTTAATATGGAATACAGTTCCC
>DYLI01000225.1 GCA_020722165.1 Halothiobacillus neapolitanus
TGCGGGTTTTCGGCAGCGACAATTTTTTTCAGCATGGCACGGATGGCGGTGGATGAGGCATCGTTGCCGTCCGAGGTGGCAACATGGCTGGAAAAAAAATAGCGGAATTCAACCACACCTTTGGGGGTGTGCATGTATTTATTGCTGGTAATGCGCGAGATGGTGGATTCGTGCAGCTCCAGCTCTTCGGCGATTTCGCGCAATACGAGCGGGCGCATGGCGGTTTCGCCGTGTTCAAAATAGGCTTGCTGTCGGCGCACGATGGCCTCGGCAACGGCAAATAGTGTGTCGTGGCGGCTGTGCACGCATTTGATAAACCAGCGTGCATCGTTAAGTGCGTTACGCATGTAACTCATGTCATCCGAACGCTGCCCGCGCTGAATGTAGCCGGCGTAGGTTTGATTGATGCGTAATTTTGGCAGGATGGCGCTGTTCATTTCGGCACGCCAGACCTTGCCTTGGCGGCGCACGAAGACATCCGGCACGACATAATCCACGTCCTGATTACGCAGCCGATCACCGGGGTGGGGTGCCAGGCTTTGCACGATAGTTAGCGCCGCCTTGAGCTGTGATTCGTCCAGATTGAGCAAGCGGCGCAAACGCGTGTAATCGTGGCTGCCTAAAAGATCGAGGTGCTCGATGAGTTTTGCGGCGTGGGCGTGGGCTTCGCGCTGATTATCAAGGGGTTCGAGCTGGCCTAGCTGAATGCGCAAGCTCTCATGCAGGTCGCGCGCACCGACACCAGGGGGGTCAAACGTCTGCACTAGATGCAGCATGGCTTCTGCTTCGTCCAGCTCCAAATCAGGCAGGTCGTGCTGTTGCAAGCCCTCAACGATGGCTTCAAGTGTGTCATCCAGCAAGCCGTCATCGCTGATGGATTCGATAATCGCCGCGGCTATGAGCTGGTCGCGGCTGGAGAGCGGGAACATGAGCAGTTGCGAAAGCAGATGATCGAGCAGGTTGTCGCTGCCACTGCTGCGGCTGCCGATAAAATCGTAATCATCAAAGTCGCTGTCACCCTTGCTGAAGCTGGTGCTGCCGTCGGCCTCAAAAATATCCTCCCAGCGGCTGTCGAGGGCTAGATCGTCCGGCAGTGCCTGGCTTGGCGCATCCAGGTCAAGGGTGTGTTCAGCGTGCGTATCTAATGGCGACGATTCATCAAAACCGCTGCGCTCATCGAAATCGGGCGAGTTGTGTGCAAACGATTGATCCAGCGTGTCATTGCGGCCGTGAGTTTCACTGTTGTCATCGGCATAGTCTGTCTCGCCTGCTTGACGCTCGCTTTCGTCGATTTCCAACATGGGGTTGCTTTCGATGGCCGCCTGAATTTCGGCCTGCAGTTCAAGCGTCGAGAGTTGCAGCAAGCGGATGGATTGCTGCAACTGCGGGGTCATCGCAAGGCTTTGTCCCTGACGGAGTTCAAAGCCGATTTTCATGAATGGAAGTAGGTGTTTCGCATGGCGCGCATTCTAGCGCGCATTGGCATTTTTTGTGCTTTGTTTGGTG
>DYLI01000226.1 GCA_020722165.1 Halothiobacillus neapolitanus
CGTGATGGCGAAGTGGTGATTGTCGATGAGTTTACCGGGCGTACCTTGAGTGGTCGCCGCTGGTCAGAGGGTCTGCATCAGGCGATTGAGGCCAAAGAAGGCGTGCAGGTGCAGCCTGAAAACCAAACGCTGGCTTCGATTACCTTCCAGAATTATTTCCGCATTTACAAAAAACTCGCCGGTATGACCGGTACAGCGGACACCGAAGCGCCTGAATTTCATCAGATTTACACGCTTGAAGTGGTGATTGTGCCGACCAACAAACCGGTCACGCGCATTGATAAAGGCGATTTGGTGTATCTGACCGCCGAAGAGAAATTTGAAGCGATTATGCGCGACGTGCTTGATTGCCAGTCACGCGGGCAGCCGGTGCTGGTCGGTACGGCCTCGATTGATGTGTCTGAATTGTTGGCCGAACGCTTCAAAAAGGCCGGTATCAAGCACAACGTGCTCAACGCGAAACAACATGAGCGCGAGGCGGAGATTATTGCTGATGCCGGGCGCTCCGGCGCGGTGACGATTGCCACCAACATGGCAGGGCGTGGCACGGATATTGTGCTCGGCGGCAATCTGGAAATGGAATTGCACGCCCTAGGGCATATTGACGCAGACACCGAGGCCAAAGTGCGCGCGGCATGGAAAGAGCGCCATGATGCGGTGCTCGCGGCGGGTGGCCTGCATGTGGTCGGTTCCGAGCGTCATGAGTCGCGCCGTATCGACAATCAATTGCGTGGTCGCTCAGGTCGTCAGGGCGATGCCGGTTCGACGCGCTTTTACCTGTCACTGGAAGACAATCTGATGCGCATTTTTGCCTCGGATCGCGTGTCCGGCATGATGAAGCGTCTAGGAATGCAGCAAGGCGAGGCCATCGAGCATCCTTGGGTAAGCAAGGCGATTGAAAACGCGCAGCGTAAGGTTGAAGGGCACAACTTCGGTATTCGCAAAAACCTGCTCGAATACGATGATGTGGCCAACGATCAGCGCAAGGTGGTCTACGGTCAGCGTCATCAGCTGATGCAAACCGAAGACATCAGTGAAGCGGTCACAGCCATGCGCGAAGAAGTGGTTGCCGATGTGTTTGCGCGCTTTGTTGCGCCGGGCAGCATGGATGAGCAGTGGGATGTGCCCGGCTTGACGGCGTATCTTGCGGATGAATTTGCCTTGAACCTGCCGCTGCAACAGTGGCTGGATGAAGATAAAGACCTGCACGAAGAAAGCTTGCTTGCGCGCATTCAGCAGGCTTTTGCCGAAGATTATGCGAATAAGGAAATCTTGGTGGGCGTGGAAGGTATGCGCCGCTTTGAAAAGAGCGTGATGCTGCAAGTGCTCGATCATTTGTGGAAAGAACATCTGGCAGCGATGGATTATTTGCGCCAGGGCATTGGCCTGCGCGGTTATGCGCAGAAAAATCCGACGCAGGAATACAAGCGCGAAGCCTTTGAAATGTTTACCGCCATGCTGGACAAAATGCAGCATGACATCGTGCAAGTGCT
>DYLI01000227.1 GCA_020722165.1 Halothiobacillus neapolitanus
CAGGGTCCTTGTGATTCAGCGTTCCCGGCAACCGTAGCACGCGCGTTAAATCGCCGAGATTTTCCAGTGCCCAACCGTGCGCGGCGGCTTTGCGGCATAGCAGTCCATGCCAACCCCAAGCTAATGTCTTTGCACGCTTGCGATCCTGTTCATCGGCGAATATCCACGGTTCTTTAAAGCACCAATACACATGTATCCCGTACCCACTATGTATGATGAACGTCGGCGCCAGCGGCATTTCCGCCACTAGCGCAAGCGCATCATCGATAGTCTTCGGTAGCTTCTTTCCTTCGCGCTTGGGACCCACGCAATCAATATCGCACCACAACGCCCCTATGCCGGCAATGTCTTCTTCCTTGCCTCGCCCTTGTGGGTTGCCGGCAACTAAGCCGACGCCGAAATACACGTCTTGTGTGGGGCTTTGCTCACGGGCATAGGCCGCTAGTTGTTCGTAGTCATCGAAAAACCGTGTTTGCGCGGACGGCTTTGTAAACACGGCGATACGGCGATCGGGGGTAAGGCCGTCGCCAAAGATGTGTTTTAACAGAGTTAACATCCTGTTAGCTCCTCCCGATAGCTTACTGTCCCGCGTTGCCTTGTTGTTGGCGCAGCCACGCTTGCAGCGCGTCCACGGGGTATAGCACCGCCTGTCGCTTGCCGTTGCCGACGCGTATGCAGGGGATTGGCCCCCGGGGGGTTGTCCATTGCCAGAGCGCCCGCATGCTGATCCCGATCACCTTTGCCGCTTCACGGGGACGTAGGGCCAGTCGATTACCAAAATCTGTCGATTCCATCTCTACCTCCTTGTGATTTGCCGGGCCGGCATGGACACTGAAATTGGTCACTAGCGCGCAAAAAAAAGCCGCAAGACATTGTGTCTTACGGCATATTACATACAAGAAGATTATGTAACTATGGGGCCAAAATATTCGGCATCTAGCATTTTTGTGCGGAACGAACTTGCATTGTTTTCGTGTCGCCGCCTGCGTGGCAACGTCTGGTAATGTTAATTATGTCCTATCGGTCTATTGCTGTGCGGCCTCGATTTACCATTATTTGTCCACACTTTTGTTCGATTTGCCCATAAAGGCCTCTATAGCGACCCAGGATCGATTCTTTTCCCGCAAGATCAAGCCTACCATCCTTGCGCCGGAACGCATTATAGCTCATTCTAGGGGCCTTGGTGTGTAAATAGGATTATTATCTTCACGTTGATGGTCTCGGATTACTTTATTGTCTTATCATCGTATTCTGTGGGCTGCCCTACTTTGGAGATACACGATTAGCTTGGCCCTATCCTCGGGAGACAGGGCCTCGACTAGCCGCTCAATGACTTCGCTGGATTCTTCAGGGCGTGGCGGCAATGTGGCCACTGGTAAGGCCACGGCGTTTGGCGAAGTGCCACAAGTCTTGGATAGATATGAAGTTACGGAATGGGGTTCGAATCCCCTATCCTCCATTTGCTGGAGTTTCACGGTACTGTGGGGCGT
>DYLI01000228.1 GCA_020722165.1 Halothiobacillus neapolitanus
GTAGGCAGCAAGCAAGGCAGCGGCAGAACCTAGCGCAATCCAAGGCGCAAGCTCGGGCAGATGGCGGTCGAGCAGGTCATATTGCAACGCATAAAACAGCAGCAGGGCGGGAAAATGCCACCCGGCTTCGCTATTGCTCATCGGCTGGCTGTTGCGCAAGGAAAACAGCACCGCCGCGCCGAGGAAGATGGCGAATTGCAGGCTCTGGAACAGCAGCGCGCCCTGCCATTGCGTGCGCAGGTGTTGCTCGAACAGGAAGGAAAACACAATCAGAGCCAGATACATGGCCAACAGATAGACCGAGCGGCGTTGCAGCTTGAGTGCAAAATACGAGAAGGCCAGGCTCCACACGCTGAAATAAATCACCAGACCGCCAATGTCGCCGCGCAACTCGGGCAGGAAAATCGGCGCGGTGTAGGTGCCAAGCACGGCAAACAGGGCGTAAACCTCGCTCTCAAACAGCGCCCCCAGCCAGAGCGTGAGCATGGACACGGCGATGATGCCAAATACGGCGGCTTGGCTATCAATCAGGCCGTAGAACAAGTGCGCGCCATAGACCGTGGCAAACAGCACCACCACCCCGGCAGCAGGCAAGAAGGCGGCATATTGGCGATCCAGACGACGCAGCAGCAACCCGCCAACAATCAACGCACCGCCGCCAAAGGCCGCGAGGCCAAGTTGACGCAGCGGAGTGAGCCAGCCGCTGTCGATGCCGAGGCGAATCAGATAAAGCGCCGCCAGCACCAGCGCAGTCGCCCCGCTCCAGCCAAGCAGGCGGGTGGCATCAAGATTGGATTCTTGGCGCGCAGGCCGTGCAGGAGCGGACTTGAGCACAGGGGCAGCCGCGTTTGGCGCACGATCCAAGGCGGCAAATGCCGAAGACACTGGCTTGGATTCGGTTGTCGGCTTGTCGTCTCGCTTCGTGCCCTGCTCTTCAGCAAGTGTTTGCGGCGCGGGCTCGTTGCGCAATGCCAAAGTTTGCTCGATACGCGCCAGACGCGCTTCGATCCCTTGCAGATAGTGGCTTAAAGCCTCGTCGGACATGTCGTTACGCATGGCAGCCTCCTCTTCTTAGTTGCCCCCGGACTCCGAGCATAAAAAAACCGCGCAATGTGCGCGGTCTGTGGTTTGCAGCTTAGTGCAGGTTTTTGGGCACACTGCCCTTCTTCGCACCCACTTCGGCCCAATAATCGTAAATATCCAGTGCCGAGCCGCTAATCAGGTCGAGGAATTCTTCGTAGTCTTCTTCGGAATCCTGAATCTCGGCGAATTCGGGCATCTCGCGCCCACCGCCCGCGATCATGGCAATCGGGTCGAGCAGCTCACGATCTTCCGAGTCGATTAGCGGCTTCCACGCCTCTTCGCGCAGCATCACGCCCTGCATGAAGCCCCAGCACCAGCCATCCGGGGTCATCAGCTCGTTGTCGTCCTCGTCCATTTCGATATTGAACATGGGTGCGATTTCGCCTTTTTGCAGCGTGGCGAC
>DYLI01000058.1 GCA_020722165.1 Halothiobacillus neapolitanus
ATGACGAGCCTGCCGACCAGCGCGCATGACGCAGTTCGCGCTGCACAATGCCCTCTAAACGCGCCACGGCGGCCAAGGCCTGCGGGTCGGAGTGCGAGTGCAAGGTTTGGCGCAGAGCGGCCAGCGGGGTTTTCAGGCCGTGCGCCAAATCGGCCAAGGCATGACGCGAACGCGCCAGGCGCCGCGCCTGACTTTCCAGCACGGCGTTAAACGCTTGGCTCAAAGGTTTTAACTCGCGCATGGCGGGCACAGGCAGGCGCTCCAGCTCGCCTTGCTGCAAACGCGCCCCGTCCCGCGCCAAATCGCGCACCGGGCGCAGCACAACGCGCAACAAAACAAACTGCGCCAGCAACAACATCACGAACAGCCCAAGGGAGATCAACACAAAACGCAGCTTGAAATCGGCGAGGTGTGCATTGAGCTCACTCAGGCTTTCGGCAACGACGAGGCTGCCGCCTTGCGATAAATCGCGGCGTAACAGCAACAACGGCTCGCCCTTGCGCCATGCGCCATGCGACAGCCCGGCCTCGGCGGGCATAGGCAGTGCATCACCCGCGCTGGAGGCCGAGTTCAACGCGCCACTTACTTGATGCAGCGCAAAATAATGCCCGCTGTTGGGGCGCTGGAAAATTGCCGGGATATGCGAGGTGCTCATATGCCCATGCTCATCCAGCCCATCGAGCAACCACTCGGCATCATGTTCCAGGCGCGTAGTGATGTAGTTTTCGGTCATCACACGCGGTGCGCGCTCGGTAACAAAACCATGCAGCACGAACAACAAGGCCAACCCCAGCGCCAGCCACAGACCAAGGCGCAAAGACAAACTCATACCGCAGTCTCGTTCACAAAAACATACCCCTGCCCGCGCCGCGTCTCGATGCGCTCGCGCCCAAGTTTGGCGCGCAGACGGTTAACATAAACCTCCAGCACATTGCTGCCGTGCTCATGCCCTTCGTCATACAAATGTTCCTCCAGCCAAGCCTTGGCCAGCACCTGCCCAGGTTGCAGCATGAACAAACGCAACAGGCGAAACTCCATGGCGGTGAGTGCAATGACATTCCCAGCATGCAAAAGCATCTGCCGCGCCTCGTCCAACTCCCACTCGCCCACGCGCAGCGGCCCTGGTGTCAAGCCGCGCGCGCGGCGCAGCAGGGCAGATAGCCGTGCCAGCAACTCTTCGGGGTGAAACGGTTTGGTCAAATAATCATCTGCCCCGGCGGCAAAACCATCGACCTTTTCATGCCAGGCATCGCGCCCGGTCAATATCAACACCGGCAAACTCAAGCCCGCCTCCCGCCAGCTGCGCAACACCTCCAGCCCAGAGCGTCCCGGCAAGCCCAAATCCAGAATCACCGCATCAAACAAGCCTTCGCGCCCAAGGTAATCAGCCTCGATGCCATCCGCCGCCCAGTCCGCCGCGTAGCCTGCTGCGCGCAGGTGTAGTAACAGACCTTCGGCCAGTGCGGTGTCATCTTCGGCTAGTAGAAGTCGCATGAATGATCCAAAAAGTTTGCATTGAAATTTTAGCTTGCCTTAACCCGCGCCTCCCCCCAGCGCGCAAACAACACCGGCAGCAAAATCAGCGTCAGCAGAGTCGAGCTGACCAGCCCACCCATCACCACCACCGCCAGCGGGCGTTGAATCTCCGAACCCGGCCCTGTGGCAAACAATAGTGGCAACAACCCCAACGCGGCAATCGACGCGGTCATCATCACCGGACGCAAGCGCCGTTGCGTGCCCTCCAGCACGGCCTGCGCCATCGCCATGCCGCTATGGCGCAGATGCAGGAAATGCGACACCAGTACCACGCCATTGAGCACCGCAATCCCAAGCAAGGCGATAAAGCCCACCGAGGCAGGCACGGACAGATATTCGCCCGCCATAAACAAGGCCAATACTCCGCCAATCAGCGCCAGCGGCACATTCGCCAGCACCAGTAGCGCCGGTCGCCATGCGCCGAATGTTGCGATTAACACGCCGAAAATCACCACAATCGACAACGGCACCACCACGCCCAAACGCTGCATCGCCCGCGCCTGATTCTGGAACTCGCCGCCCCAAGTCAGGCGATAGCCCGCGTCCAGCGGCACGTCCTTGGCCACCCGCGCCTGCGCCTCGGCCACAAAGCCCGCCAGATCGCGCCCGCGCACATTGCTTAAAATCACCACATTGCGCGCACCCTGCTCGTGCGCAATCAGCACCGGCCCGTCACGCATGACAACCTGCGCCACTTGCCCCAGCGTGATTTGCGCGCCACCTTGTAGCAACAGGGGCAGGGCGGCCACATCATCTAACGACTGCCCAGCCTGCGCTTTAATCATTAACGGAATGCGCCGCGCCGCCTGCTGGATTTCGCCCACCTTCACGCCATCGAATTGTGTGCGCAGCAAGGTTGCCACCTCGTCCACATTCAGCCCAAGGCGATTAAGCTCGGTGCGATCCAGCAGCACATCCAGATAACGCACACCCTCGGCCTGAGTGGTGAACACATCTTCCGCCCCCGGAATACCCTCCAAAACCTTGGCAATCGCCGCTGCCTTCTCGTTCAACACCTGCAAATCCGCGCCGAACAAACGCACTGCCACATCACCGCGCACGCCGATAATCATCTCGGAGACGCGCATTTCAATCGGCTGGGTAAAGGCATAACCCACCCCCGGAAATGATGCCTCCAACACCGCACGAATGTGATCCATCAACGCATCCTTGTCCGCCACCTGCCACTCTGAGCGCGGTTTGAGCACCAGAAAACTGTCGGTCTGGTTCAGCCCCATCGGGTCGAGCCCCAACTCGTCGCTGCCCGCGCGCGCAATAATCGAGGTGATTTCCGGTATTTCGGCCATTAAAGCCCGCTGCACGCGCAAATCCAGCGCCAGCGAGGCTTCAAGGTCAATCGACGGCGGCGTTTCCAGTTGCACAATCATCGAGCCTTCATCCATGGTCGGCATAAAAGTCTTACCCGCCTGCCCCAGCGCCCACATGGCCGCCGCAACCATTAGCAGCACCGTGACCATCAACACCCGCGCATGTGCCAGCGACCAGCGCAAAGCGGGCGTATGCAGTCGATGCAACTGGCGTACTAGCCATGAATCGCCATGTGCGGCCACGGCATGTTTTGCTCCCTCCCCCTTGACGGGGGAGGGTTGGGGAGAGGGGAGGAATTGCGCTTTTTTGATTCCGTGTACATCAGACGACTTCAACACATACGCCGCCACCACCGGAATCAGCGTCAACGACAACAACAACGCCGCCGCCAGCGCCAGAATAATCGTCACTGCCACCGGGCTGAACAGCTTGCCTTCCAGCCCCTGCAAGGTCAAAAGCGGCAAAAACACCGTGGCGATAATCAACATACCCGTGGTCACAGGCTGCGCCATTTCATGCGTCGCCTCACGCACCACGTCTAACAATGTGCGACCATCGTGCAATGCCAAGCGCGCCACAATGTTTTCCACCACGACCACGGCAGCATCCACCAACATCCCCAGCGCAATCGCCAGGCCGCCAAGACTCATTAGATTCGCTGTCATCCCCAGTTGGCGCATCCACATAAACGTCATCAGCGCCGCCATCGGCAACACCAGCGCCACCACCAAGGATGCGCGTAGCTCGCCCAAAAATAGCAGCAACAGCACCAAAACCAGAACGACGGCTTCCAACAATGCCTTGCTCACCGAGGCAATCGCCGCGCTCGTCAGCTCGCTGCGGTCATAGAAAACATGAATTTTAACACCTGCAGGCAGGCTGGACTCCAGCTCCGCCAAGCGCGCGCGTACCCTAGCAATCGTCTTGCGGCTATCCTCACCGCGCAGCCCCAGCACCAAGCCTTCCACCGTCTCGCCCTTGCCATCGCGCACCACGCCGCCCTGACGGGTCACCGCCCCCATGCGCACCTCGGCCACCTGATCGAGGCGCAGCGTATTGCCATGCACATCTGCGACGCGCAAGCTCGCCACGTCGTCCAGCGAGGCAAGCTGCCCGACCACACGCACCAGCAAAGCTTCTTCGCCCGCCCGCATCCGGCCTGCGCCGTCATTGCGATTATTCGCTTCCAACGCGCTACGCAGCGCATCCAGTGTCACCCCACGCGCCGCCATGCGCACGGCATCCGGCACGACTTCAAAGGTACTCACTCGCCCGCCCAAAGCGTTCACATCCGCCACTCCAGGCACGGTACGCAATGCCGGACGAATAACCCAATCCAGCAGGGCGCGTCGCTCCTCCAGGGGCACATCGCCTTCCAGCGTGAACATAAACATCTCGCCCAGCGGCGTGGTAATCGGTGCCAGCCCACCCTCAATGCCCGCAGGCAAATTCGGCATCGCACCGGCCAAACGCTCACTTACCTGTTGCCGCGCCCAATAAATATCCGTGCCATCGGCAAAATCCAGCGTAATGTCCACCAGCCCGTACTTGGAGGTCGAACGCAACATCACCTGCCTGGGCAAACCCAATAGCTCGGTTTCCACCGGCAGCGTCACCCGGCGTTCCATTTCCTCCGGGCTCAAACCCGGCACTTTCAGGATAATTTTAACCTGCGGCGCAGACACATCCGGGAAGGCATCCACCGGCAAATTCAGCATGGCAAACGTCCCGGCAATCGCCAAGGCTGCGCCCAAAATCAGGGTCATAATGCGATTATTCAGTGCCCAATCGACCAAGCCCGCTAATACACGGTTCATTCTGCCGCGCCTCCGCGCCCATCCCAGGCGCCTTTAAGCAAAACCGCGCCTTCCACCGCCACCCGGTCGCCCGGCATCAAGGCGGCCATAACTGCAGGTTGCGCATCACTCAAGCCTTGGCTGGTGACCGCCAGCGGCAACACTTTGTCCTTGCGCTGCACAAACACCGACAAGGCTCCATCCACCTGCACCAAGGCCGCACGCGGCACGCGCCACAAGGCTTGTGGTGCCGTTTCGGCAAAACGCAGCGAGACGCGCAAACCGGGGCGCAAGACCTCTGCCTTATCCAGAGCTACGCGCACCATCACCGTCTGCCGTGCCGCATCCACCACCGCGCCAATCGCCAACACCTGCGCCGCCAAACCCTCGCCGCCCGGCATGTCTACCGTTGCCGCCTGCCCCGCACGCAAAGTATTTGCCACGCTGATGGGTACATCGGCCTCCACCCAGCGCTCGTTGGTAAAACTCAAGCTCGCCACTGGCTCGCCGGACATCAAACCCGCACCGGGCAGCGCATTCAAACTTAGCAAACGCCCTGCGCGTGGTGCGCGAATCACCAGTTCCGAGCTGCTGGAAGCTTTGCTATCGGCTACGCCACCCGCACCACGCAAACGCGCCTCGGCAGCCTCGCGTTCAATGCGCGCCTGTTGCAAAGCCACCTCCGCCTCACGCACCCGGCGCTCAATGCCGATGCCTTCCTTCCACAACCCCTGCTCGCGTGCCAGCGTCTGCGCCGCCAGTTGCTCCGTGGCCTTGGCACTCTGCACCGCCTGATTCAAAGCCACCCACTCCGGGCTAAACATGCTCAACAACACCTGTCCAGCGGCGACCTCATCCCCCGCCGCTGCGGACACGCGCAACACGCGCCCGGCAAGCGGCGCGACCACCTGCTCAAACCCCTGCGGCGGCACACTCACTACGCCCGACCAGACCGAACCCAGCGCGCCCTGCGCCGCGATTGGAGCTTCAAAACGCACACCCAACGAGGCCAACTGGGCGGGTGTCAGGCTTAACATATCGGCAGCGAAAGCCGCTTGCGCGCCCGCAAACACCAACATCGCCATAAGCGGTGTGGCTCGGATGACGCGCAGCGCAATCCGGGAAGGCTCGTGCCGCGTGGCAGGCTCATCCCGGATTGGCATCCGGGCTACAGCAGCCTTGCCCGTTTGCTCCATGCGGTCAGTTGAAAAAGGCAACAAACCTTGTAAAAAAATCATCCTTTTCATACCACACCCTCGGCCTGATTAACCCGTGACACCGCCCGTTCCACCTCCAATCGCCCCAAAACCGCCGCCAGCTCCGCCTCACGCACCCGGCGCATGACGGTGACAAAATCCAGCGCATCCAGCAGCCCTTCCTCCACCTGCCGTTGAGCCAAGCGCAAGGTTTCTTGCTCGGCCTTGGCACGCGCCTCCAACAGCGTCACCTGCGAGCGAGCGCCCTGCAAAGCCAGACGCGCCGCATCTCGCGCCACACTCAAAGCGCGTATTTGCTTGGCAAATTCAACCTCAGCCTGTATTTCCGCATAACGCAAAGGTGCTTCCGCCGCATGGCGCGCCGTTTCCCACGGCAAAGGCATGGATAACGTCACCACCACCGCATTCAATGTTTCCGCCCCCGGCGTGCGATCTTGCCGCGCCGCCACACCCAGCACCGGCGCGCCTTCCGCCGCCAACACGCCAGCCTGGCGCTCATTGCCCGCCCGCGTCCACATGGCGCGTGCCGCCAAGGCCGCCGGATGGGTTTCAACAGCGCGTTCACCCGCCAAAGCCTCGCGCCATGTCGCTTCAGTTGAACCCGGAAAGGCCGTTTGCCGACTCAGCGCCCGCCACGCCGCGAGCGCCTGTGTAAAGGCCAACTGCGCCGCTGCCACCTGCTGTTTCACATCCAAAATTTCGGCATCCAGTGTCACTGCATCCACACGCGCGCGCTCACCCAAAGTCACTGCACGTTTCACCCGCACCGCAGCCGCCTGTAACTCCTCCAAACCGCGCTGCAAACCATGCAGCCGCGCCTCGGTCAGCCACACATCCCAGCCCGCCTCGCGCAACAAGCCAGCCAACTCCAGGCGCAAAACCGTGCGCTCGGCCTCAGCCAAATCCTGCGTCCCTGCCGCCAAACGACGCAAAACCTCCGTTTGCCCCGGTCGCCACAGCGGCAACTCCACTCCCGCAATCCATTCGCTATATGTCCCCGAAGGCGTGTTCGCGTTATATGCCCCAGCCTGCCCTGACAGCGCCAGATTCGGTGCCAACGGCAAAAGTGCATCCGCATGGCGCTGCAACGCCTGCGCCTCGGCCTCGCGCCCCGTGGACAGAGCCTGCTCCGGCGCATGGAGCCATGCGCTCTCCAGTGCTCCGGCCAAGGAAACCGCCGCCCGCTCGGCAGCATTGGGCGCAGCCGTCACCCCGCTGCCCCAAGTCAAAGCCAGCCCAAACAAAGCGCAATAAAGAAGATTTTTTTGCATATCCATAATTCACACATTGCTTATTTGAGCTGCATTCAAACATTGGAGCACTTAACTCAAGCTGAATGGTTTCATAATCACCGCCACGGTATTTTTATTTTCACAAAATAAACCCTTTGAATTTGCCAAAACCACACCATAATCAGGGCATAATTTTCACCACTGAGGAGCTTCTTCATGCGTATGGATAAACTGACGGCCAAATTTCAACAAGCCTTGGCGGATGCTCAATCACTCGCTCTGGGGCGCGACCATTCATTCATTGAACCGGCGCATTTGCTCGCCGCCCTGCTGGATCAGGATGGCGGTTCGGCGCGCCCCTTGATGCAATTTGCCGAAGTCAACGTCAATCAGGTGCGCACCCAGCTCAACCAGATGCTGGATACCATGCCCAAGGTGACGGGCGGCGCAGCTGGCGAGGTGCATGTTTCCAACGATTTGGGTCGTTTGCTGAATGTGACCGACAAGCTGGCGCAGCAACGCAAGGATGCCTACATCTCCAGCGAGTTGTTCCTGTTGGCGGCGGTCGAGGACAAGGGTGCGACCGGCGAGTTGCTGCGCAAGGCGGGTGCGACCAAGGGCATGATTGAACAGGCCATCGACAAGCTGCGCGGCGGCGAAAGCGTCAACGATGCCAATGCCGAAGAATCGCGTCAGGCTTTGGAAAAGTACACCATGGATCTGACCGCGCGCGCCGAAAGCGGCAAGCTCGACCCGGTGATTGGGCGTGATGAGGAAATCCGCCGCTGCATCCAGATTTTGCAGCGCCGCACCAAGAACAACCCGGTGCTGATCGGCGAGCCGGGCGTGGGCAAGACCGCGATTGTCGAAGGCTTGGCGCAGCGTGTGGTCAACGGCGAGGTGCCGGAAGGACTGAAAGGCAAGCGCGTGCTCTCGCTCGACATGGGTTCGTTGCTGGCCGGAGCCAAGTTTCGCGGTGAGTTTGAGGAGCGCTTGAAGGCCGTGTTGAATGACGTGGCCAAGGCTGAGGGTCAGATCATTCTGTTCATCGATGAGATTCACACCATGGTCGGCGCGGGCAAGGGCGAGGGGGCGATGGACGCAGGCAATATGCTCAAGCCCGCGTTGGCACGCGGCGAGCTGCACTGCATCGGCGCGACCACGCTGGACGAATACCGCCAGTACATCGAAAAAGATGCCGCATTGGAGCGCCGCTTCCAGCAAGTGATCGTGGATGAGCCGAGCGTGGAGGACACGATTGCCATTCTGCGCGGTCTGAAAGAGCGTTACGAAGTGCATCACAAGGTCGATATTACCGACCCGGCGATCATTGCCGCCGCCACGCTGTCTCACCGCTACATTACCAGCCGCCAGTTGCCGGACAAGGCGATTGACCTGATCGACGAGGCGGCCAGCCGCATTCGCATGGAGATCGACTCCAAGCCGGAGGCGATGGATCGGCTGGAGCGTCGCCTGATTCAGTTGCGCATGGAGCAGGAGGCGCTGAAGAAGGAAACCGACGAGGCGAGCAAGAAGCGTCTGGCTGCGCTGGGCGAGGAGGTCGTGCGCCTGCAAACCGAGTTCGACGGCATGGACGAGGAGTGGAAGCGCGAGAAGTTTTCGCTCGAAGGCGCATCCAAGATCAAGGAAGAGCTGGATCGCATTCGTGTCGAGTTCGAAGCTGCACGGCGTGCAGGCGATTTGGCGCGCATGTCCGAGCTGCAATATGGGCGTATTCCTGAACTGGAAAAACGCCTGATTGAAGCGCAAAACGTCGATCAAACGGCCTTCAAGCTGCTGCGGACCGAAGTCGGCGAGGAGGAGATTGCCGAAGTCGTCGCGCGCTGGACGGGTATTCCGGTCAGCAAAATGCTGGAAGGCGAGCGCGACAAACTACTGCGCATGGAAGAAGAACTCGGCAAGCGCGTGGTCGGTCAGCGCGAGGCGGTCAAGGCGGTGTCCGATGCGATTCGCCGCTCACGCGCAGGTCTATCAGACCCCAATCGTCCGAATGGTTCTTTCCTGTTCCTTGGGCCGACGGGCGTAGGCAAGACCGAGCTGGCCAAGGCGCTGGCGGGCTTTTTGTTCGATACCGAAGAAGCCATCGTGCGCATGGATATGTCCGAGTTTATGGAAAAACATTCCGTGGCGCGCTTGATCGGTGCGCCTCCGGGCTACGTTGGTTACGAGGAAGGAGGCTATTTGACCGAGGCAGTGCGCCGCAAGCCGTATTCCGTGGTGCTGATGGATGAGGTTGAAAAAGCGCACCCGGACGTGTTCAACGTGCTGTTGCAAGTGCTGGATGATGGTCGCCTGACTGACGGGCAAGGCCGCACGGTGGACTTCCGCAACACGGTGATTGTGATGACCTCGAATCTCGGTTCGCAGCGCATTCAGGAGCTGGCGGGTGAAGCCAATTACGAGCAGATGAAAGCAGAAGTGATGGAAGTGGTCGGCGGGCATTTCCGCCCGGAATTCATCAACCGTATTGATGAAGCCGTGGTGTTCCATCCGCTCGACCGCACGCAAATCCGCGCTATTGTGGGCATTCAAACCGCCAACCTGCGCAAGCGTTTACAGGAGCGCGATATGCGTTTGGAGCTTTCCGAAGCGGCGCTGGACTTGCTCGGCGAAGCCGGATTCGACCCAGTGTATGGCGCGCGACCACTCAAGCGTGCGATTCAAAGCAAGCTGGAAAACAGCTTGGC
>DYLI01000229.1 GCA_020722165.1 Halothiobacillus neapolitanus
CCACCTCGCATGGTCCTGTTCAGGATCGCTTTTGCACACAAAGCTGCACACTACCTCCTTCTCGTTAGTCGCAGATAACCAGTTACACAGTTATTTGTACACCCTCGGTTTGGAGTGCGAGAAGGCTAGACCTCGGCCTTTCTTCCGTGAACGGGCCCTAGATCTCGGTCTTGTTATTCTTTACCGTTGTAATTAGCCAAAGAACTCAAACACTGTCGCGAATCAACCGACTAGGCACCTTCCGGTAACTTCGCATCACCTCCACTTCCACAACCGAAAAGTCGTCACCAAGGTCCGTAACGACAAAGCCAAGTTCGTATGCTGCACTCACAATCGCATCAACTGTACTTTCCTCAAGCTTTTTGATTCAGTGCTTCCCGAAACCAGCCGTCAATGCCCATCGCCTACTGTTGGCGGGAGTACGGTAGAACGCCGATCGGTTCATCCGCCTTGCCCCTCCCATGCTGAACTTCAAATCAAAATACCTACTCTCCCTTTTCGCGGCCTTAGTGCTGGCTCTGAGTACCGCGCAGGCGGCTACGCTCGATCAGGCGTCTGCCTTGTTGGATGCGGGCCATTTGACGCAGGCTGACCACGTCATCGCGCAGGTGCTGGCGGATCAGCCGAATTCGCCGCAGGCGCATTATCTGGATGCGCGGCTGCTGGCGGCTGAGGGCAAGTGGCCGCTGGCTGAGCAGGAGCTGGAACTGGCGCGCCGCCTCGATCCGACCTTGAGCTTCGGGCCGCAGGAGCAGGTGCAGGCGCTGGCCAACGAGGTGCTCAAGCACCAGTGGAAGAACCCGTCGGGGTTTGCAGGCTACGGACAGGCCGCGCTGGCGGCGCTGTTCGTGCTGATTTCGGGCTATCTGGTCTTCGGGGTGATGCGCCACCGGCGACAGCCGCCCAAGGTCTGAGCGGCGCCGCCCTGCGCGGATTGGTGACGTTTGACGGTCGGGCGATTTCTCCCCATCAAGGTTTGCGTTTCAGGGTGAGGACGGTGTAGGCGCCGTCAATTTGTTGCGCGCTGAATTCCACCGTGTCACCGGCCTTGAGGCCATCGAGCAAGGCTTTGTCGCGCACCCGGTAGTTCATGGTCATCGCGCCCATGCCCAGCGCGGGGATGGGGCCGTGGCGCAGGGTGATCTTGCCGTTGGCGGCGTCGATTTTGCGCACCACGCCGAAGGTCTGGTGTTCGCCTTGCGCGCCGGATGCAGTAGGCGCGCTGGCGGGCATGCCCTGCATCATCTGCATGTGTTGCGCCATGCCTTCGGGGGTGGCGTGGTCGTGGTCGGCGTGGCTTTGTGTGGCCAGGGCGGGCGTGCAAAGTGCTGCGACCAGGGCGAGAAGAGAGCAGGTTTTCAGCGGCTTGTTCATGGTGGGTTCCTTTGTAGGCGTTGAGGAAAGAGAAAGGGAAAAGGGGAAAGGACAAGGGCGGTCAATGCGCATGCTGCTGGGGCTTGCGCACTTGCAGCGTGTCTTGAGT
>DYLI01000001.1 GCA_020722165.1 Halothiobacillus neapolitanus
GCGACTTCGACATTTTCTGCACACCATCCAAGCCTTCAAGAATCGGCATGGTCATTACGACCTGCTGCGGCTTGCCATATTGGCGTTGCAGCTCACGCCCGACCAGTAAATTGAATTTTTGATCGGTGCCACCCAGCTCAACATCGGCTTCCAAAGCCACCGAGTCGTAGCCCTGCACCAGTGGATACATAAATTCATGAATCGCAATCGGTTGTTGGCTGCTGTAGCGCTTACTAAAGTCATCGCGCTCCAACATCCGCGCCACCGTGTAACGCGAGGCGAGGCGGATCATCTCACTCGAGTCCATCATACTCATCCAGCGCGAGTTGAACTCTACGCGCGTCTTATCTGGATCAAGAATCTTGAACACCTGCTCCTCATAGCTACGCGCATTGTCCAGCACCTGCTCCCGCGTCAATGGCTTGCGCGTAACGCTCTTGCCCGTGGGGTCACCAATCATCCCGGTGAAGTCACCTATTAGGAATATAACTTCATGCCCCAACTCCTGGAAGGTGCGTAGCTTATTAATAAGTACCGTATGCCCAAGATGCAAATCGGGTGCTGTGGGATCAAAGCCGGCCTTGATGCGCAGTGGCCGCCCTAGCTTCAACTTTTCGAGCAAGTCTGCCTCGACCAGAATTTCCTCGGTGCCACGGCGTATCTCGCGCAAGGCGCCTTCAATAGCATGCATGTATGTCAAGCCTCGTTTTGTTGACCAATGTTGGAGTGAGGGTTATTTTAGCCGGATTAATAAAATATATTGAGAAAATCTAATGCAAAAACTTATGGCCATCAGAAAACGCAGCCAGCCCTCGTTCCGCAAACGTTCGCATCATTTGTTGCGTCTTAGTTTGCTCGTCGCCGGATTGAGCAGTCTCGGCGCGGTCATCGGCAAGGTCAGTGAACACCCCTTTGGCGCTCAAAACGACCCCCTTTCCCCCTCCAATCAGCTAAGCGCAAGCGTACTCCCTCCGCCTGTTGTTTCGCTTACGCCAGCCATTGATTTATCGCCCTCCTCCGCCTTGATCGATAGTCTCACACCGCAAGGCGAGCAAGACATACACGGACAAGCCAGCGCCAATTTGCCAAAGCAACCCGAACTAAAAACAGTCGATGTCACCATCGAAAAAGGCTCAAGCCTATCCAAAATTTTTGCGCAGTATTCACTGCCCACCAGTGAATTGGATCAAATTCTCAAGCTCGGCAGCGATGCCAAATCGCTCACCCGCTTACGTACTGGCGAGTCGATCAGCCTGGAGCTATCCAACGAACAGACGGGCGACGCACAGCTGCAACGCCTCAGCTACAAGCTTGGACTTGATCGCACTTTGCACATCGTGCGCACCGAAGAAGGCGACTTCAAGACCGAAGTTGAACAACATCCTCTCGAATACCGCCAAGCCCTTGGTCACGGAATCATTCATGATTCTTTTTACAATGCCGCCACCGAAGCGGGCGTTGCGCCCGACATCGTGATGCAGCTTGCTGATATTTTCGGCTGGAAGATCAACTTTCTGACCGACATTAAAGACGGCGATAGCTTCAGCATTCTTTATGAATCCGTCTATAAGGACGGTGAAAAAGTCACCTCGGGCGATGTTCTCGCGGCTTCGTTCACTAATAATGGCAAGCTCTATCAAGCCGTGCGCCATAGTGACAGTAACGGTAACACAACCTATTACACCCCGGACGGCAAAAGCCTAGAGCGCGGATTTCTACGCTATCCCGTTGAATTTTCGCGCATTAGCTCCGGCTTCAGCCATGCCCGCTTGCATCCTGTGCTTAACGTGGTACGCGAGCACAAGGGTGTCGATTTTGCCGCGCCCTCAGGCACACCTATCCATGCCTCCGCCGATGGAAAAATCACCTTCCAGGGCTGGAAAGGCGGCTACGGCAAGGTTGTTATGCTGCAACATGATGGCGTGTACAGCACAGTTTACGGACATATGTCGCGCTTTGACCCCAGTCTGAGCCAAGGTGACAGCGTCAAACAAGGGCAAGTGATTGGCTTTGTCGGTGCCACCGGTTATGCCACTGGCCCGCATTTGCACTATGAATTCCGCATCAACGGCCAGCACCAAGACCCGCTTTCCGCCCAGCTCCCTGAAGCCATGCCCATTGCCGCCAATCAGCGTGCGCGCTTCATGAGTGAATCTGCGCAACTTATGGCGCAACTGACACGCTTGGAAAGCGAAGCTAAAACGGCCAGCCTCAGTACTGACAGCGACACCCGCAACCACTAAGCCTAAACACACCCATGCCGCTCTATCTTGGCCTGCTCTCCGGCACCAGCATGGATGGCGTAGATGCCTGCATTGTCAGGTTTACCGACAATGGTCGTGCGCAACTTGTTGCCCAGTACACCACAGCTTATCCGAATGACTTACTGACCGAATTGCGCGCCCTCATGCAAGCGGATGCCGTGCGCGCTATGCCTCGCGTGGCGCGACTGGATGCCTGGCTTGGAGATTTTTTTGCCCAGACGGCCAATAACCTGATTGACAGCTGCAAGCTCAAGCGCAGTGACATCCATGCGATTGGCTCGCATGGACAAACTCTGCACCACGACCCGCATGGTGACTACCCCTACAGCCTGCAACTTGGCGATCCGCATCGCATTGCCGAACTTACCGGTTTAACCGTCGTGGCCGACTTTCGCCGTCGCGACATTGCTGCGGGCGGGCAAGGTGCGCCCTTGGTGCCACCGGCTCACGCGGCATTATTTGCGGACGCCCTTGAGACCCGTGTAATTGCTAATATCGGCGGCATTGCCAACATCACCATCCTGCCGCCCAAGAACCAGCAAACAACACCGGTACGTGGTTTTGACACCGGCCCCGGCAACACTCTGATGGACGCATGGACGCAGCTCCATCTTGAACAGGCGTATGACCGCGACGGCGCATGGGCGCATGGCGGGCAGGTTCACCAAGGCTTACTTGCGCGCTTGTTGGCTGAGCCTTACTTTGCGCAAGCCGCCCCCAAAAGCACTGGGCCGGAATTGTTTAATTTAGCGTGGCTACAGGCTCGAGCAGGCGAACTACTCGGTGCGATTGCCCCGCAAGATGTCCAAGCAACGCTACTAGAGCTCAGTGCCCGCAGCCTGATGGAGGCGATTGAAGCCAATGCACAAAATGCAGCACGCGTCCTCATTTGTGGTGGCGGAGCCTACAACAACGCCCTTATGCAGCGTTTGCGTACGCTGGCAGCGGATCAGTCGATTGAAAGTACGGCAGATTATGGGATCGAACCCGCATGGGTCGAGGCCGTCGCCTTCGCCTGGTTGGCACGTCAAACCCTACTCGGCTTGCCGGGAAACCTGCCTGCGGTCACGGGTGCCAAGGGGTTACGCATTTTGGGCGCAATTTACTCAGCGCATTAGCCTGTCAATTAAGGTTTGCGCGCGCCAATTTCAGCATAAGTCCTTGACTCCGAACCCACATACTCCTGCGTAGGCCGATAAATCCGGTTATTTCCAATCTGCTCTTTCCAATGTGCCAGCCAGCCGGCTGTGCGCGAAATCGCAAAAATCGGTGTGAATTGATCTTCAGGAATGCCAAGCGCGTCGTACAACACGCCGGAATAAAAATCGACATTCGGATGCACGCCTTTTTGCGCCAAACGCTCATGTGCGGCGACTTCCAACGCCTTGGCAATCTCATACAGCGGACTGATTTGACCGCCGCGATGCTCGCGCAACTCTTCGAGCATGCTTTGCAAAATATCGGCGCGCGGGTCTTTGACTTTGTACTCACGGTGACCAAAGCCCCAAACCACTTGTTTATTGGCCAAGCGTTGTTCCAGCCAGCTTTCAGCATTTTCCGGCTTACCGATCTCGCGCAACATTTCCAACACACGCTGGTTCGCCCCGCCATGCAGAGGCCCCGCCAGCGTGCCGATGGCCGAGGCCACCACTAGGTTCGGCGCCGCCAAGGTCGAGCCACACACCAAGGCCGCAAAGGTCGACGCATTGATGGTGTGTTCGGCATGCAACACCAGGCAAGCATCCATAATCCGCGCTTCCACCGCATCTGGCTCGCGCTCGTTCATCATATAGAGAAAGTTGGCGGCATAGCTCAGGTCTTCACGCGGCGACACTGGATCGTCGCCGATGCGGATATGGTTCCACATCGCCACAATGGTCGCCATCGTGGCCAGAATCTTGGTCGCTGTGCCGTTCACAAACTCGTCGCTCGGCCCGTTGCCTTCGGCGGTCATGCGCTCGCTACCCGGATAAAACATACCCAAACTTGCCACGCAGGTTTGCAGCATTTCCATCGGATGCCCATTGGTAGGCAAAAACTTCATAATCTCACGCACGTTGTACTTAACGCGACGGTTTCGACGCAATTCGCTTGAGAATTCAGCAAGTTCGCTCGCATTCGGCAATTCGCCATTGAGTAACAGAAAGCAGGTTTCCTCGAAGCTACTGTGCTTGGCCAACTCGACGATGGGGTAGCCGCGATAGGTCAAAATGCCTTGTTGACCATCGAGAAAAGAAATCGCCGAGCGGGTGGCAGGCACATTTTGCAAGCCGGGAATATAGGGAATGCTTTCTGTACTCATAACGAATCCTTCCAATTAAACCGAGAACGACGAACCGCAGCCGCAGGTGGTGCTGGCATTAGGATTGCGAATGACAAATTGCGCTCCTTCCAGACCCTCGGTGTAGTCAATGGTCGCGCCGGTGAGATATTGCAGGCTCATCGGATCAATCAACAAGGCCACACCGGCTTTTTCCAAGCGCGTGTCGCCTTCTTGCTCGGTTTCATCAAACGTGAATCCGTACTGAAAGCCGGAGCAGCCGCCACCGGTAATGAATACACGCAACTTCAAGGCCTCGTTACCCTCTTCGTCGATCAGTTGGCGCACTTTGGCCGCCGCACTATCGGTAAAAACAAGGGGTTCTTCAACTTCGGCAGACATGGCAACAGTCATGATGTTTCTCCAGTATTCATTTTAAAAAGCATTAAGCACGCCACAAATATAGGGCGAAAGCTTAAGGCAACAACCCAACAATCCGCAGACCCATATCTTCGGGAAAACCGAACATAAGGTTCATATTCTGCACCGCTTGCCCGGACGCACCTTTGACCAGGTTGTCGATAACCGAAGACACTACCACGGTATCGCCACCCTGCGGGCGATAGATCGCCAAGCGGCACATATTATTACCACGCACGCTGCGCGTTTCCGGCAAGCTGCCCGGCGGCAAGACATCAACAAAAGGTTCGTCGGCGTAGGCGTGCTCAAACAAGGCTTGCAGGTCGCCCGCTTGGGCATTCAAACGCGCATATAGCGTCGCCTCAATACCGCGCACCATCGGCACCAAATGCGGCACAAAGGTCAAACCAACCGACTGCCCCGCAACGAGGTTCAGAGTCTGGCAAATTTCTGGCTGATGACGATGCCCGCCCACTGCATAAGCACGGAAGCTTTCGCCCGCTTCGGCCATCAAGGTCGGAATCTCCGCCTTGCGTCCCGCGCCACTCACGCCGGACTTGGAATCAGCAATCAGGGATGACGCATCGACCCAGCCCGCTTTGACCAGCGGCAGCAAACCCAGTGTGACGGCGGTCACATGGCAGCCGGGATTGGCCAGCAAACGCGCCTCGCGAATCGCCTCACGATTCAACTCAGGCAAGCCGTACACCGCCTCGCGCACCAAATCAGGGCTGGCGTGCGTCATGCCGTACCATTGCGACCACACCCCTAAATCTTGAATGCGAAAGTCTGCCGCCAAATCAATCACGCGCACGCCTGCGTCGAGCAGCTCGCGCGCCGCGCTCATAGCAATGCCATTTGGCGTGGCAAAAAACACCACATCGCAAGACTGCAAATCCGCAGTGGCCGGGTCACTGAAGACCAAATCCACATAACCGCGCAGATTGGGGAACATATCCGCCACTTTTTCGCCGACATTGCCGCGCGAAGTAATCGCCGCCAATTCAACCTTTGGATGCAGCGCCAATAAACGCAGCAACTCCACGCCGGTATAACCCGTGCCGCCAACGATACCCACGCGAATCATGTGTAAGCTCCCCATGCCAAAGTGTTTTAATAAGTAGAATCATAACCGCATATCATGCGCATAAACCTCAAGGAATCTCGAAAATGCTCACACGCCGTCGTTTTTTAGCGTTATCGCTGCTCTCCACACCTTTACTTTTTAGCGCATGTGGCACACAAAACAACGCCGCCGATGCACCACTGCTGATGCTTGATGCCGCACCAACCAGCCTCGCGGCCCTGCGTGGCAAGCCGGTATTGCTGACCTTTTGGGCCACCTCCTGCCCCGGTTGTATCGAAGAAATCCCGCTGTTGAGCGAGCTGCATAAAGCCTACGCCGCACGCGGTTTGCAGGTGATTGGCGTCGCCATGAATTACGACCCCGAAGCCCACGTTCGCGCCCTGCGTGATCGCTTAAAGGTTCCCTATCCGCTGGCGCTGGACAAAGATGGCGCGGTCAGCGCGGCCATGGGCACGGTACGCCTCACCCCGACCACCTTCCTGCTCGACCCGCAGGGACAGGTGGTGTATCAAAAAATCGGTATTTTCGATTTGGATAAGGTGAAGGGACTGATTGAGGGGATGTTGGCAAAGAACTAAATTTAGCCACAGAGAGCACCGAGAGAAAGAGCCTCCCTTAATTTTCCTCTGCGTTCTCTGTGGCGACATTCTGCTCAATACCCCAGCCAACGCGCCGTCTGGTAAAACGCAAAACTCACCGCATAGGCCAAACCGACTGACCAAACCACGCTGGTCATGGTCAAACGCCAACTTTTGCCCTCGACCTGAATCGCCGCCAAGGTGGACACGCAGGGCGTGTAGAGCAAGGTAAAAAGCATAAAGCTATACGCCTGCACCCAATCCATGTGCTGCTGTACCGCGCCCGCCAACCCTTCTTCGGACACGCTGTACAACACCGCCAAACCGCCCAGCACAATTTCCTTGGCAATAAAGCCAAACAACAAGGCCACGCCAAGCAACGGGTCGAAGCCTAGCGGCGCGAAGATAAAGCCGACCGCCGCACTTAATTGCCCTGCAAAGCTTGCGGGACTGGAGGGCTCCACACCCCAGGGCAAATGCGTCAACAACCAAATCGCCACCACGCCGATCACAATAAACTGCGTGGCGCGGCGCAAAAAGCCTGAAATTTCATTCCACGCGGACTTAAACATGCTCGTAAATTGCGGCAAACGGTAGGGCGGCAACTCCAAAATCACCGGCTCCACCGCGTGATAACGCCGCTTGAAAACCACAGCGGTCAGTACCGCCGCCAGCAGGCTCAACACATACAAACTAAACAACACCAGAGCCGCCTGCGACGGGGCAAATAATGCGGCAATCAAAAACAAAAACACCTGCAAACGCGCCGCACACAAGGCAAAAGGCAGCACCAGCATGGTCAAGGCACGCAGCGCGGGCGAGCGCATCACCCGCGTGCCCATCACCGCAGGAACATTACAACCCATGCCGAACAAGTGCAGCACAAACCCGCGCCCATCCAACCCAATGCGCGCCATAAAACCATCGACCAAAAATGCCGCGCGCGCCAGATACCCCGAATCTTCCACCGCCGACATCACGATAAAAAACAGCGCGATAATCGGCAAAAAACTCGCCACGGTAGCAATGCCGTCGTACACGCCACCTATCAGCAAACCTTCGCCAAAGGGCGGCAAGACGTGCGCCACCGGCTGCACGATGGCATTACGCACCCCATCCAACAGATACGCCACCGCATCTTGCAGAGGCGCGCCGACGGTAAAAATGAACTGAAACAGTAAAAAGAGGCTGAGGAAGAAAATCGGCAAGCCCCAGAGCGGATGCAGCAAGACACGATCAAGGTGGGCGCTCATGCCATCCGACAACTCACGCGGCGACTTCACCGCCATGCGCAGCAAGGCATCGGCCTCGTCCTGCACCGTCTCATCAGGCGCAAGGCGTAGCGCCAATGCCGTCTGCGACATGCTGTTTGCCACGCGCAAACCACCCGCAATCGCCTGACGCAATACATCCAAACCCTCGGCACGGCGCGCACTCACTTCCAACACAGGAAAACCCAGCGCCGCACTCAAGCGCGCCACATCAATACTCACACCAAAACGCTTGGCCTCATCACTCATATTGAGCACGGCCAGCATGGGCACGCCCAAAGCTTTAACCTGTAATAGCAGATTGATTTGACGGTCAATTTGCGCTGCATTCAGCACGACCACCAGAAAATCGACTGGCACGCGCTCCAGAAAACGCCGCACCACATGCTCATCTTCCGTCATTCCATGCAGATCATAAATACCGGGAAGATCAACCAGCTCGGCTAAATCCGCACCGAGTGGCAACTTGGCGGCCAGCAAATCAACCGTCAGCCCAGGCCAATTACCGGTGCGTGCCGAAGCCCCGGTCAGACGGTTGAAAAGCGTGGATTTGCCTGTATTAGGCATACCGAGAAGGGCAACGCGCTTGGACACGGAGGCAGTACCTCAGCAGTGAGGAGCGAAAATCAAACGAGCGACTGCACCGAAATCGCATCGGCCTCACGCGCGCGCAGGAAAAACTCGGTCGAACCGACCCGCAAATGTAGCGGGCCATTAAACGCCGCACGTCGCACAACATTTAATGGTCGCCCGGGGTGCACACCCAAAGCATGCAAACGGCGCACGAGGCAGGCATCACCCTCAACACAGGTTACGGAGGCGGATTCGCCACAACGCAAGCAGGATAGTTTCATGATGTAGCCTCGGTAGGTTGAAGGACAGGCCGAATGACGACGCGGCGTTATTATGCCGCGAATGATAATGATTCCCATAAAGAAGCGCAACACAGCTTCAACTGCGACACCCTTGACTTCAAACCCACACAGCGCATCATTTCTGGCTTATAGCTATTCAGAATAGGGATTGAATACCATGCTCAACACCCTTGATCTTGGCCGTAGCGTCAGCAAAGACGACTACAAAAAAGAATTACCCGAGCTGCGCTCGCGCCTACTTGAAGCGCAACGCGCCCTGCTTACCGCCGGAATCAGCGTGTTGGTTATCATCGAGGGCATGGATGGATCGGGTCGCGCACAAGTCGTCAACAAGCTGCACGAGTGGCTCGACCCGCGCGGTATTCAGACACACACGTTTTGGAAGCCCTCGGACGAAGAGTGCGAACGCCCGGCCTACTGGCGTTATTGGCGCGAAATGCCTGCGGCGGGTCAAATCGCCATTTTTCTCGGCGGCTGGTATCGCGACATCGTGACCGATGCCATTCAAGACAAAATCAAGGAGGACAACCTCGACGCACGTCTTACGCCGGTGAATGATATTGAACATTTATTGGCTCACGACCGCACGCTCATCCTGAAATTTTGGTACCACCTTCCGCAGGACGAGCAAGAGCAACGCCTCAAGATCGAAAAATCCACACCCGATGACCGCTACTCCAGTAGCAAGGAGGCGATCAAGGGGCGTGAAAAACTGACCCTCTGGGCCGAGCGAATTTTGCGCACCACTGACATGGCTGATGCGCCCTGGTTTTTAATTGAAGCAAGTGACATGCGTTACCGTGATCTTGCCACGGGCTATAGCCTGCTCAAGGCGCTGGAAAAACGTATTACCAATCAAATAAACCAACGCAGCGAGCCCCTGCCGCCGCAAGAACCCGCACTACCACAGGCTCAGAGTGCACGGGTGACGCTGCTCGACCATGTTGATTTACAAACCAGCATCAACAAAGACGAGTACGAAGACAAAATACTCAAGCGCCAAAACGAATTGCGCGAACTGACCTGGAAAGCCTATAGCTTGGGTATCAGCACCTATCTGATTTTTGAGGGCTGGGATGCGGCGGGCAAAGGCGGCACCATTCGCCGCCTGACATCCGGCATTGATGCTCGCCTCTACCGGGTTATCCCCTATGGCGCGCCCAGCTCGCACGAATTACAGCATCATTATCTGTGGCGTTTTTGGCGACAAGTGCCGCGCGCAGGCCGTGTCGCCATTTTCGATCGCTCCTGGTATGGGCGCGTCTTGGTCGAGCGTGTGGAAAATCTGTGCCTTCCTGCCGAATGGCAACGCGCCTATCACGAAATCAATGACTTCGAGAAACAGTTGGTCAATGGCAAAAACCTATTGCTCAAATTCTGGTTACATATTTCGCCAAAAGAACAGCTACGCCGCTTTGAAGACCGGCAAAACACACCTTGGAAAAACTACAAAATCACCCCGGACGACTGGCGCAATCGTGAAAAACGCCCGGAATATGAGCTTGCCGTCAATGAGATGATTTTGCGTACCAGCACCGAATACGCCCCTTGGCATATCGTCGCCAGCGAGGACAAAAACTACGGTCGATTAGAGGTGCTAGATACCGTATGTGCAGCGTTGAGTGCGCGGATTAAAGCAGCGGAGTAGAAAGGTTCGTGTAGTCCGGATGACAATCCGGGGCAAACGTTGCAATTTGCGCAACCAAATCCCGGATTCCGCTTCGCTTCATCCCGGCTACCGCTCAATAGGGCTTACGCGAAAAATGTCCAAGCAAGGCAAAGTGCCGAAGACAGTACACCAGTACGGGGAGGCGCTTGAACGCAGCCGGGGCGGTTTTGCATAAGCCCTGTTAAATATCCTCATCACTGCGCACCAGGCTGCCCAAACCATAGCCACGCAGCGCGTCACGCAGGAGCTGACGCACATCCTCACCGCGCTCACAATCCAGTGCCGCGTGCGCCAAGCTGCGCGCACGTTCCAGTGGCACACTGCGAATCACGCGTTTGATGCGCGGCAAACTGCCTGCACTCATACTCAACGAGTCAATGCCAAAACCGAGCAACACCAGCGCGCCCAGCGGATCGCCCGCCAATTCGCCGCACACACTCACCGGGCAGGCGGCACGCTGTCCACCGGCCACAATTTCGGCAATCGCACGTAGCACCGCAGGATGCAGACTGTCATACAGCGGCGCCACACGGGCGTTATTGCGGTCCACCGCCAACAAATACTGCGTTAAATCATTCGTGCCCACGGAAAGAAAGTCCACCCGCTTGGCCAGTGCATCAATCTGATACACCGCCGAAGGCACTTCGATCATCACGCCCACGGGGACTTCAGCAATCAGCAGTCCTTCTTCGCGCAATTCGTTCCGCGCGCGAACGATCAGCTCCAAAGCCTCATCCAGCTCGCCCACGCCACTAATCATCGGCAACAAAATGCGCAGGTTATCCAAGCCCACATTTGCCGTGAGCATGGCGCGCACCTGGGTCAGAAAAATATCCGGATGATCGAGCGTCAAGCGCATCCCGCGCCAGCCAAGAAACGGATTATCTTCAATAATCGGAAAATAACTCAAGGGCTTATCGCCGCCGACATCCAGGGTACGCAAAATCGCCGGTCGCGGCGCGTAGGCGGCCAACACCTCGCGGTACACTCGCGTTTGCTCGTCCTCACCAGGAAAATGGTCGCGCACCTGAAAAGGAATTTCGGTACGGTACAAACCTATGCCTTCCGCACCCACATTATCCGCCGGAGCCATATCCGCCAGCAGACCCACGTTGACATACAAATGCACGCTGGCTCCATCCGGCGTAATCGCGGGTTCATCGCGCAAGGTGGCAAGCTCGGCAGAAAGCTGCACCTCCTCGCCCACCAAGCGCTCCAAAGCCTCACGCAACACCCCCGTAGGCTCAACATGCACCGCGCCGCGATAGCCATCGAGGCACAACTCACGCCTATCCAGACGCTCGATGGGCAAATCACTCGCGCCCATGACCGCAGGCACTCCCAACGCCCGCGCCAACAGTGCCACATGCGACGAACTGGAACCACGCGCTGACACAATACCCGCCAAGCGACCATCCGGCACACTCGCCAGGTGGGTCACGGTAATTTCACGCCCCACCAGAATCGTGCGCAGCGGATACTCACGCGCAAAGCCTTCAACATCCTGTAAATGCTCCAGAATGCGACTCCCCAAATCGCGCACATCGTCACCACGCTGGCGCAGATAATCGTCATCCATGCCCGCAAACAACGCAGCGTACTCGCGCACCGTGTCGCGCAAGGCTGAAGGTGCCCACTGCCCATCAAGAATGCGCCGTTCCATACCCTGCAACAGACTTTCGCTATCCAGCATCATGGCAAAGGCATCAAACAGGGCACACTCCTCCTCACTCACCCGCTTGGCCATGCTCTTCCGCAAGGCAACAAAATCCTCACGCACGGCCTCGCGCGCGGCGCGCAAACGCGCAAGCTCCTGCTTGGGATCGTCACAAACGCGATCGGGCACGCCCTCCAAGTCAGCCAGCGGATACATCACCACCGCCACACCAAAGGCCACGCCGCTTGCACCAGGCACACCGCGCAGTGGCTCACTAGACAATAATGAAGTGCGATTTGCCGACGCAGGCATCACGGCATCGCTGATTTCAGCTTGCACAATGCTGCTGGCAAGCTGAGCCGCCAGGGTGACAAGGAAAGACTCCTGATCGTCAGAAAAATGACGCGGCTCGCGGTCTTGCACCACCAGCACGCCCAAAACCTCACCACGCAACACAATCGGCGCACCCAAAAAGGCGTGATACGGCTCCTCACCGATGTTGTCGATATGTTTATAGCGCGGGTGCAAGGGAGCATCAGCCAGATTCAGCGGCTCGGCACGCTGCGCCACCAGTCCGACCAAACCTTCATCCAGAGCCATCGAAACTTGCCCCACGGCCTCTGCCGCCAGACCCTCGTTGGCCATCAGCACCAGGCGCGCATTCACCTGCCCCACCTGCGCACGCGGCAGCAGATAGACCGAGCTCACCGCAACATTAAGGGTAGTGCGCACCCCATGCACAATCGCCGACAAGGCCGCATTGAGATCGCGCGCCCGCCCAACCTGACCAACAATATTCCGTAAGGTATCGAGAATCATACTTCCCCCAAACGCGCTAAAGTACGCGCGTCCACGGAAGGTAAGGCCACGGCATTATGCCCAGCGACCAAGGGCGCAAGCTCGTGCATCGCACGGCGATACACCTCACGCTTAAACGCCACCACCTCGCGCAGGGGATGCCAAAAATCCACCCAACGCCACGCGTCAAATTCCGGGTGCTGTGTCGCTGTCAAATGCACGCTGTGATCCTCTGTCACCATGCGCAGCAAGAACCACTTTTGCTTCTGGCCAATACACACCGGGAAGGTACGCTTGCGCACCAAATTTCCCGGCAGCCGATAACGCAACCAATCACGGGTACTGCCCAGCAAGCGCACATGCTCCGGCAATAACCCCGTCTCTTCGCGCAACTCTCGGAACATCGCTTCCAGGGGAGATTCCTCGCAGTGGATACCGCCTTGCGGAAACTGCCACGAATCATGCCCCAAACGACGCGCCCAAAATACTCGACCTTCCGCATTCACCAGAATGATGCCCACATTGGGGCGATAACCTTCTGAGTCGATCATGGGAAAACACATTGTTTTGATAATTGGAAGGGATTGTTCCACAAGCGTTGCGCGTGCGCAAAAAATGCTTCCACGCTTACAATACCGCACCACTTATCTTCCACAAGAAAAACCCATGAATCTAGCCATTTTCGACCTTGACAACACCCTGCTTGCCGGCGATTCCGATTATTTATGGGGACGCTTTCTGTGTGCCAAAGGCATTGTGGACTCAGAACTCTACGAAACCGCCAACCAGCGTTTTTATGAAGATTACAAGCTTGGCACGCTAGATATTGATGCCTTCCTGCGCTTTTCACTCGCCCCGCTGGCGCTGCACAGCGTTGAACAACTTGCGGCCTGGCACGCAGAATTCATGCAGGAGTTCATCGAGCCTATTATCTTGCCGCAAGCCATAGATTTGATCGAAAAACACCGCGCACGCGGCGATTATCCGCTCATCATCACCGCCACCAATGCTTTCGTCACCGAGCCGATTGCCCAGCGCCTCGGGATCAAAGACATCCTCGCCACCCAGCCTGAAATGCAGGACGGCCGCTATACCGGACGGTATATCGGCACCCCCACCTTTCAGCAAGGTAAAATCAAGGCGTTGCACGATTGGACGCTCGCCCAACCCAAGCCCTTTGAGAAAACATGGTTTTACAGCGATTCACGCAATGACCTGCCGCTGTTGGAGCAAGTCACGCACCCCGTCGCCGTGGATGCCGACACCGTGCTGACCGCAGAGGCCGCACGCCGAGGCTGGCCGCAGATTTCATTGCGCCCAAAAAATTAAAATTAGCCACAGAGAACACTGAAAAACACTTCCCAAGCTCTGTGCTCTCTGTGGCTAAAAAATTTAAGCCCTGGGCAAGGTTACTCCAGTCTGACCCATGTACTTGCCACCGCGATCCTTGTACGACACATCACAGACCTCATCCGACTCCAAAAACAACATCTGCGCCACGCCTTCGTTGGCGTAAATTTTCGCGGGCAACGGCGTGGTATTGGAAAACTCCAGAGTCACATGCCCCTCCCACTCTGGCTCCAGCGGCGTGACATTCACGATAATGCCGCAACGTGCATAGGTGCTTTTACCTAAGCAAATCGTCAACACCGAGCGCGGAATGCGGAAATACTCGACCGTGCGCGCCAAGGCGAATGAGTTCGGCGGAATAATGCACACATCGGATTTGACCGAAACAAAACTTTTTTCATCAAAGTTTTTCGGATCAACAATCGTGCTGTTGATATTGGTAAAAATACGAAACTCATCCGCGCAGCGCACATCGTAGCCATAGCTCGATGTGCCATAGGAAATAATGCGCTGACCATCGGCCTCGCGCACCTGCACCGGCTCGAACGGCTCAATCATGCTCTGCTGCTCAGCCATGCGCCGAATCCAATGATCGGATTTAATACTCATCGAAAGACTCCAAAACTTAAATTAGGCGAAAGACGCCCTTGTCGCGATCTTTTGCAATGTGGGTAAAAGGCAGCACCAAGCCGTGCATCCCAATATAAACGCCCGGCGCATCATCCGCGAGCAACCAGCCCAAACTCAAGGCCACATTCATGGCCGCCTCCTGCGCGCCAAACGCATACGGCAGCATGGCACCGGTCAGTACAATGCGCTTATCCGGGCAGGCTTGCGCCAATTGCGCCGCACTCAGGTGCATGGTATCGGTACCATGCACCACCAGCACGTGGCTTTCATCCGCCGTCAAAATCGCCTGCGCCATAGCTGCGCGATCCTGCTCATTCATGTCGAGGCTGTCCTTGTAGAGTAGCCCCTGAATGCGGCAAGTCACATTACCCTGCAACACCGCCAGAATGGATTCCACGGCCTGATTATCCTGCGGCACAAACAGTTCGCCGCGAATTGGATCGTAGCGCTTATTGAGCGTGCCGCCGGTATTGAGCACCAAAAGGTTCATTATTTTGCTCAAGCTTTTGACCTGTTGTTGTTTAATCGCCATTTCATAGGCGGGACTGTGCCATTTCGCATAGAATAGCGGCCAATTTTAATAAGACCACAGAGTACATCATGGAACAGGCTCAGCCCTTCCGTTACATCATCGAAAGCGTGACCCAAGACGGCAAACGCTTCCGCCCCAGCGACTGGATTGATCGCCTTTCCAGCTGGGATGCCACCTTTATTCAACACCGCCTAGTGTTCTCCGATCGCCTACACCCGGTCAATATCAAGGGTGAAAAGTGCTTAGCGATTGAACCCATACTCAAAGAAGAAGCGCCCGCCATGTATGAGCAAATTCTAGGCTTTGCACGCGCCAACAACCTCAAAGCCCACCGCCAGACGATAGATGGCGTGATGACCGAAATAGCTCTCGATGATCTCTAAAAATACACCCGCCCCCAAAGTCGGCTTCGTCAGCCTCGGCTGCCCCAAGGCGCTTGTGGATTCCGAGCGCATTCTCACCCAGTTGCGCGCCGAAGGTTACAGCATTTCCCCAAGCTACCAGGATGCTGATCTCGTCGTGGTCAACACCTGCGGCTTTATCGACTCAGCCACTCAAGAATCGCTGGACACCATTGGCGAGGCGCTGGCCGAAAACGGCAAAGTCATTGTCACCGGCTGCCTGGGCGCACGCGAAGACGGTGCTCTGATTCGCAAGGCGCACCCCAGCGTACTGGCCATCACCGGCCCGCACGCCTATGAAGAAGTGATGCACGCGGTTCATGATCACCTGCCGCCGCTACATGACCCGTTCCTTGACCTGATTCCCCCCCAAGGTATCAAGCTCACCCCGGCGCACTACGCCTACCTGAAAATTTCCGAAGGCTGCAACCACCGTTGCAGTTTTTGCATCATCCCGCACCTGCGTGGCGATTTAGTCAGCCGTCCGATTGGCGAGGTGATGACTGAGGCCGAAAACCTGGTTAAAGCCGGGGTCAAAGAGCTACTCGTGGTTTCGCAAGACACCAGCGCCTATGGTCTTGATTTGAAATACAAAACCGATTTCTGGGGCGGTCGCCCACTGAAAACCAAGTTCTACGACCTAGCACAAGCCTTGGGCGAACTCGGCGTGTGGGTGCGCATGCACTACGTCTACCCCTACCCGCACGTGGACGAAGTGATTCCGCTGATGGCGGATGGCAAAATTCTGCCCTATTTGGATATTCCGTTTCAGCACGGCAGCCAGCGCATCCTCAAGGCGATGAAACGCCCGGCCTCCAGCGAAAACGCGCTGGCGCGCATCAAAGCATGGCGCGACATTTGCCCTGAATTGGCGATTCGCTCCACCTTTATCGTCGGTTTTCCCGGCGAAACCGAAGACGATTTTGAGCAACTGCTAGAATTCATCGACGAAGCCCAAATCGACCGTGCGGGTTGTTTCAAATACTCACCCGTCGATGGCGCGCCTGCGAATGACTTACCCAACGCCGTGCCGGAAGAGATCAAAGAAGAACGTTGGCACCGCTTTATGGCACGCCAAACCGAAGTCAGCACCTCATGTCTGGAAGAAAAACTGGGCAAGCGCATGACCGTGTTAGTGGATGAAATCGACAGCGAAGGTGCGGTGGCACGCTCGTATGCCGACGCACCCGAAATCGACGGCAACGTGTTTATCGACGGCGCCACCCACCTCAAACCCGGTCAATTCGTCGAAGTCGAAATCACTGAATTTGGTGAGCATGACTTGTGGGGACGAATTCTAAAAACTCCCTAATGGACTCAACCGCGAGGCATGTATGAGCCAAGAACGCAGCTTTATCCCCCTCAATATCGCTGTCCTCACCGTGTCGGATACGCGCCAGATCGACAACGACACGTCCGGCCAGACTTTAGTCGATCGGCTTGAAGCCGCCGGACACCGAACCCATGCGCGTCGCATCGTCAAGGATGATAAATATGCGATTCGCGCGGTGGTTTCAGCATGGATTGCCGCGCCTGAGGTTCAGGTCATCATCAGCACGGGCGGCACAGGACTCACCGGACGCGACGGCACACCCGAAGCCATGCGCCCCTTGCTCGACAAGGAAATCGAGGGTTTTGGCGAGCTATTTCGCGTGCTCTCGTTCAACGATATTGGCACATCAAGCCTGCAATCACGCGCCACAGCAGGCGTGGCCAATGGCACCTACATCTTCGTCTTGCCCGGCTCGTCCGGTGCATGCAAGGATGGCTGGGACAAGCTCATTCAAGCCCAACTCGACTACCGCACCCAGCCCTGCAATATGGTTGAGCTTATGCCGCGCTTGCTGGAAAAGTAAGCACCCGTGTTCTTGTCCGCGCGTATTAATAGGCTGGCATGGGTTGCGTTTAGTAAAAATTGTACAAAACTAGAGGCTCATCCGTCGTTTTTACTTGAGAGGATAGCGTCATGAGCCAATATCAGATCGCCGTGTTCGTCGGCAGCCTTCGCAAGGAATCATTTAATCGCCAACTGGCCAATGCTGTTGCCAAACTCGCACCGCCGGAATTTAGCTTCAAGCAAATCAAAATTGGCGAACTACCGCTCTACAATCAGGACGATGACGCGCATCAGGCAGACTCGGTCAAGCGGCTTAAGGCCGAAATCCTTACCGCGCAAGGTCTGTTATTTGTCACCCCGGAATACAACCGCTCAATATCCGCCGTACTTAAGAATGCCATCGAGCACGCCTCACGTCCCTATGGATCAAGTGCGTGGGCAGGAAAGCCGGCGGGGATATTGGGGGTGTCTCCCGGTGCCACGGGCACGGCAGCAGCTCAACAGCACCTGCGCAACATCCTTGCAGCGCTGGATGTAGCGACGCTAGGCCTGCCTGAGGCGTTCATCCAGGCGAGAGATGGCTTGTTTGATGAGGCAGGTGACATCAGCATCGCCAGCCGACCATTCCTGCAAAGCTGGATGGAATGCTACGTTGCCTGGATTAAAAAACACGCCGAATGAACCGTCTTCAATTCAACGGGCAGAACAAAGGCGACCGAAGTCGCCTTGATTGCGAAGCCTCAAAAACAAGGCTAAATCAACTCTGCTTGGAACAGAACCCACGCGCAAAAGTCAGCAGCGCTTCCATGGCGGGCAAACGGAATTTGTGACGCTGGCGCACAAACGAGAAGCCACGCAACAAAGGCGGATCAAGCGGTACACTGACCAACATATCCAGCTTGAGCTCTTTGGCAATGCCGGACTTGGACATAACCGACAACCCCATGCCAGCTTCGACCGCACCCTTGATCGCCTCAGGGCTACCCAACTCCATGCACACCGTCCAACCGTCGGGAAAGCCTTGTTCAATCAGATAATTGAAGATGGCTTCGCGCGTACCGGAGCCTTCTTCACGGCAAATAAACTGATACGGCATCAACTGATCAACGGTCAGGGTTTCATTTTTTGCCAGCGGATGATCGGGCGGCATGATGACCACCAGTTCATCGTCACGACAGGCTTCAACCAGCAGATTTTTGTTGCTGATACTACCTTCGACAATCGCCAAGTCGATCACGTTATGTTCGACCATCGACACGATCGCTTCGCTATTGCCCACTTTCAAGCGCACATTCAGATCGGGATGCTTCTTGCGGAACTGTCCAAGCAGGGCGGGCAGTATATTTTCAGCCACCGTCATGCTTGCACCGATATTCAGCGAGCCACCCATTTCGCCCGTCATCTCGCGCACTCGCCGCTCCATCTCGTCGTAATGCTCAAAAATGCGCTCCGCAACCTCGTACACCACCACCCCCACATCGGTAAGCGTCACGCGGTTATGCGTGCGGTCAAACAAACGTGTATCGAAATGCTCTTCCAACTGGCGCACTTGAAACGTCACCGCCGGCTGAGTCATGTGCAGGGATTCAGCCGCCTTGGTAAAGCTGAGTAAGCGTGCCACGGTGTAGAAAACCTTGAGTCTGCGATCGGCCATATCTCGTTCCTTATTAGAGTTCGCTTGACTATTCTATCCGCTATCTAGCATTTTTATAAGGGCATGGGGCATTTAACGCGAAATCTGCCTCAAATTTTGGCCGCCAAAGCACTTTTGCGCTGCCAACGCCAGTAGACCAAGGGAATGACGACAAGCGTTAACAAGGTCGAAGCCAGCGTGCCAAAAATCAGCGATACCGCAAGGCCACCAAACACCGGGTCAGACACCATAATCACCGAGCCGAGCATGATCGCCAGCGCGGTAAGCAAAATCGGGCGGAAACGCACTGCACCTGCTTCAATCACCGCCTGCTCCAGACTGTAACCCTGCCGACGATAATCAAGAATAAAATCGATGAGCAGCAAGGAGTTACGCACCACCACCCCGGCCAGTGCAATCACCCCAATCATGGATGTCGCGGTAAATGCCTGCTCCGTGACCCAATGACCGGGGAAGATGCCGACCAGGGTCAGCGGAATCGCGCCCATCACAATCAAGGGCAGCATGAAGGATTTGTAGTAGGCCACCAGCATCAGGTAGATAAGAATAATCGCCACAATGAACGCCGAACCAAGATCACGGAACACATCCAGCGTCAGGCGCATTTCACCGCCCCAAAGCAGGGTGTAATCAACAATATCCTTCGGTTCCGCCTGCACAAACCCAAGGTTGCCGGTGGCAAAGCGCGCACCATTGGGCAATGCTTGCCCATCCAGCGCCTTGTCCAAGGCCAACACTGCATACACTGGACTGGAACGCAACAGCTCGCCACCGACGATGACCATGGGATGCTGATCGCGGTCGAGATAGGGCTTGTTGTCCGCAACCTGCTCTAATTTTGCGATGGTCGATAATGGAATGAACGCACCTTGGGCATTTTTCACCCCCATGCTCAACAGCTGCGCGGGCAGCGCACGCTCGGCCTGCGGCAAACGCAGCACAATTTCAATGGGTTCACGTGCCTGGTTTTCCGCGCTCAATGCGTGCACGGTTCCTGCGGGCAAACCGGACACCGCGTCACGCAATAACTGCGCGACCTGCCCCGCCGCCACGCCGGAGAGCATGGCTTTTTCCTTATCCAGTACCACGCGGTAGGTCAACACGTCCGCGCCCACCGAGTCATCCACGTTAATCATGCCGTAGGTTTCACCGAACGCCTGATCGACAAAAGCGGCGGACTGGCGCAGCACAGCGTAATCTGGCCCATACAATTCAGCCAGTATTTGCGCCTGCACCGGCGGCCCTGGCGGGGTTTCGTAGATTTTCAACTTGGCCTGTGGAAAAGCGGCGCGCAGTGGCTCCAGAGCATGATCGATCTGCTCGGCCAGCTCATGCGAGCTTGGCTTACGCGCATGTTTGTCGCGCAAATTGACGCGAATTTGCGCGATATGTGTGCCGCGCTTCACTAAATCACCACGCACCAGCGCCGCAAAATCAATCGGCGCGGTCATGCCGGTATAGCTGCTGTAATCCAGCACCTGCGGCTCGGCGGCCAACACCTCGCCCACCGCACTCACCACGCGGTCGGTTTCGGCCAGCGCCGTGCCCTGCGGCATATCGAGCTGGAGCAAGAAGGTGTTGGTATTGTCATTGGGCAGCATTTTCAGCTCCACACCCAAGGGCGAAAGCGCGCCACCAACACCCGCCGGGCGAATAAACTGCCACGCTGGCATCAGCATGGCGGCCACCAGTAAGACTAACACCACGAAAATGGTCATCCAGCGCATCCAGCGAGTGCGCAATAACGGCTCCATCACCGCCACATAGGCACGATGCAGAATGTCTTTTTGCTCGTGATCGCGTTCGTCCAGCGCCGCACGATTAATAAGGGCGCGGGCAGCGGCCTTGTTCGACAGCCAGATGCGCGCCGCCCAAGGCACGATCATGTAAGCAATCACCAAAGACGCAATCATCGCCACCGGCACATTCAGCGGAATCGGGCGCATGAACGGCCCCATCATGCCGCTGACAAAAGCCATAGGAATAAAGGCCAGAATCACCGCAATGGTTGCCACATTGGTCGGGTTGCCGATTTCATTGGTCGCTGTCACCAGCATTTTGGAAAAATCCCCATCTTTTCCCCCGCCCTTAAAGTCGTGCATATGCCGGTGAATGTTTTCAATCACCACAATCGCCGCATCCACCAACAGCCCCAGCGATAAAATCAGCGCAAACAGGGTAATGCGGTTAATCGTCTGCCCCATGAGCAAACCGGTCGCCAACACCACGAACAGAATCAGCGGCACGGTCAGGGTCACAATGCCCGCCTCACGCCAACCGAGGAAGAAAATCAGAATCAGCACCACCGAACCCACGGCAATCGCCAAGTGCTCAAACAGCGTATTCACCGCCTCGTTAGCTTTAGCGCCATCGTTGCGCGTGACGACTAACTCTATACCCTGCGGCAGGGCAAGTTTTTTCAGCTCAGCAAGCTTGCTTAGCACTGCATCGGCCACCACCACGGCATTCGTGCCCGCTTGCTTGGCCAATACCAAGGTCACGGCAGGCTCGGCACCACGGAACGGCGGGCTGTCTGCCGCCGCGCCAAAGCCAAAACGCGCCACGTTTTCCGTCTCACGCGCACCCTCTTCGATGCGCGCAATATCACGCAGATAAATGGCCTGCCCTTGCATCCCGCCTTTGGGTGGTGGCGAGACACCGACGATAACCTCGCCCACTTCCGCCGCCGAATGCAGCACACCACTTAAACGTAAAGGCACGGAGGCATCCTGCGCCACCAAATCCCCGAGCGGTGCTGACACATTGCTGGCTTGCAGCATCTGACTGATTTGTTCCAGACTCACTCCGCGCGATTGCATACGCAGCGGGTCCAGCCAAACAGTCACCGCCCTCGAACGTCCACCAACCACTTCGGTCAAGGACACGCCGGGCACATTGCGTAAATGCTCCATCAGCAGCAAACCGACTTCACGCAGCTTTTGCTCATCAACCGCGAGCGGATTCGAGGCTGCCAGCGCAATGGTCATAATCGGCACATCATCCACATTGATCGGCTTAATGATCGGCTGCATCGCGCCCGGCGGCAGACGATCCATGTTCTGCATCAACTGATTGTAGAGCTTGACCAGGCTGTCTTCCTGATTCTGCCCAACTTTGAACTGCACCGTAACCACGCCGACATCATCTGCCGCGTAGCCAAAGGTATGATCGACTCCCGACTGGGCGCGCATAATCGCTTCCAGCGGACGCACCACCAGATCGCGCACTTCAGAAGCATTCGCCCCCGGCTTGGCAACGATAATATTCGCCGCTGGCACGACAATTTTCGGGTTGTACTCACGCGGGGTCAGCACCAGAGCCAGCATCCCGACGAGGGTGATGGCGATAATCATCAGTAAGGTGATTTTGGAATGAATAAAGGCTTGGGCAAGTTTGCCCGCGATATTCAAAGGCTGCGCGCCATACTCATGCTCAAGTTCATATTTATCGGCTGACTCGTGGGTACTGTCCTGCATTTAGTTCACCACCCGGTCGCCGTTTTGTAACATGACATCACCTTGGCCTATGGCGATGCGTTCACCCGCCACGACACCTGCCAACACCTCAACCATGCCATCCGCCCGCACCGCGCCGCTGCGCACCATGCGGTAATGCGCAACGCCTTCCTTATCCAACACAAACACACCGCGTATCCCGGCACGATCCAACAGCGCCACCTGCGGAATCAGCAGTGTCTGCCGCGTAGCCTGGGGGAACAGTACCCGAGCAAATGCGCCACTTTTCAAACCTGGCGCGGCAATATCCAGCGTCACCGGATAGGTATGCGCTTGTGGGTCGGCGGTAGGAGTCATGCGCGACACGCTTGCGCTCAAAGGCTGCGCCTGTCCATCCACTTCAACCTGCACCGTATCGCCCAACTTGAGGCTGCGGTAAACCGATTCGGGCACGGCGGCTCGCACCCGTAACTTGCTCGTATCCTCAAGCACCAGCACCGGATGCCCCGGCGTTGCCATATCCCCTTCATTCGCCAGCTTGGCGGTGACGATGGCATCCATCGGCGCACTGATGCGCGTGTAGCTAATCTGCCCGCGCGCCACCGTCAAACCCGCCTTGGCCTGCGCCACACGGCTCAGGCTCACGTCATAATTCATGCGCATTTTTTCCAGCTGCTGCTTATTGACCGCCTCGTCCTGATACAGGTTTTTGAAACGTTCATAATCAAGCTTGGCATCGCGCAACGCCGTCTCAGCCTGAATCAGATTCTGTTTGGCCAAATCCACCGCGCCCTGCGTATCTACCGGATCAACCACAAACAGCACCTGATCGCGTTTCACCGCCTGCCCTTGCACCACATTGAGCTCACGGATATGCCCCATCACCCGCGAACTGAGTTGCACGGTATCCACCGCCTCAATCACGCCCGCCACCGGAAACACCTCAGCCAAATCCGCCGCCTGCGCTATCACCACCTTGGCGCTTACCTCGCGCGCAGGCGCAGGCGCGTGACTTGATGGCGTTTCATGCGAGCAACCCGCCAAGAGTGCAGCCAAAATCGCCGCACCCATCAACTGTTTTGCAAATAACTTCATCATCACATCCTCAAATCATGATGCCGACACAGCGGCCTTGCTTGGTGCAGGGCTATCGTGCGGGTCAATGTGATCCGGCGTTAACCGCCCCAACAAACGCATCCACTCGGCGCGCTGCACCACCTGTTCATAGCGTGCCGAAATCAAATCCGCATTCGCCTTATCCTGTTGCGCCTGCGCCGTCAGCAACTCCAGCATCGTTGCCAAGCCGTTTTCATAACGCTTTTTCGTCAGGCGCACGGCTTCTTCCGCCTGTACCCGCGCACGCTCACGCGCCACCAGCCGCTCTTCAATCTCCTGCGCCTTGCGCGCCGCATCACGCACTTGCAAACGCAGGCCATCTTCCGCCTGACGCAGCTTGGCTTTTATTTCAATCCGTGCCGCCTGCGCCCGATCAACCGATGCCGCCACAGCCCCGCCGTCAAACGCATTCCAACTCACCACTCCGGCCACGGTGTACGACGACGACGAAAACTCAAGGCCGGGGTCATTCCAGTCCTGCCGCGCCAACAAATTCACCTGCGGCAAACCCGCCGCACGTGCGGTATCCACACCCGCACTCACCCCGGCAAGCTGATGACGCACCGCCTTGAGCTGCGGGTTATTCGCCAGCGCCTCGTTTTGTCCAGCCTCTGCGGAGCCATCGGCGGCGGGCAGGCTCACGGACGCGCCCAATTGCAAAGGCGCGTCCAGCGGCAAGCCCAACAAAATATGCAGCTGATCGAGCGCCACCGCCTCTTGATTGCGCGCCTGTGCCAACTGCACCTGCACATCATCCAGACGCACCTGCGCCATTAATAAATCGCTTTTCAACGCCACGCCCTGCGCCAACATACTCTTTGCAATGCGCACATATTCCTGCGAGGCCACACGCGCCTGTTCGCCCACTTTCACAAAGGCACGCGCTGCGTGGATGCCCTCGTACGCCATCGCCACCTGCTTCACCAGAGCTTGACGTGCCGCTGCGTCACCATCCTGCGCCGCGCGCACCTGCGCCCGCGCTTGCTGCACATAGCTTTCAACCATTCCGCCGTTGTAGACCGGCACCAGCAATTCAATCCGCGAATTCACATTACCCGTGCCGCCGGGATAGTTCAGATCATCCGGCTGCACATTAAGAATGTTTGGATTCATGGCATCAAACTGACCAAAGCCAAAATCGCCAAACGTCGCCTGACGTTGACTAAGCTTCATACCAAAAACATTCAGCGCATCATTGGAATAGGTCCCGGTTATGGACAGATTCAAACGCGGCAGCCAACCTGCTTCGGCCTGACGCACAGCAGCATTGGCTTGCTCGATCTGCGCCTTGGTCATTTCCATTTCAGGATTTTGCGCCAACGCCCGCGTCACGCAAGCAGGAAAATCCAGGCGCTGCACCGCATCCGCCTTTGCCGCACCTGCCGCCAACATGGCGAGCATCGAGCATGCCCACAACATGCGCGGCCTAAACCGCGACAAAAAATCATGTTTCATAACACTATCCAGAATTATTTTCGCGAACACAGCCAAGCAAATAAAAATTTTAGCCACAGAGAGCACCGAGCTTGAAATCCTTTGTCGCCACCTTGCACTCCTATCGCCTGACTATGACTCACGTACACACGCCAGACGCACTCCTCTCACTCTCTGTGCGCTCTGTGGCCTCTGTGGCTAAACTGCTTTCCTACTCAACCACCATATGGCGATGACCCACACCCGCTGCGTCGAGCTTAGCAGCTAAAGCGTCGGCATCATCCACTGAGGCCAGAGGGCCGATGCGCACCCGGAACAAGCCGTCTTCTTTTTGCACCACGTTAACAGCGGGTATATTAGATAACTCTAATTTACTGCGCAATTGCTCGGCGTTCGGGCGCAAGGTGAACGCCCCAATTTGTACATACACATTGCGCCCCCACTCGGGCATGGGGCGAGCCGCTTCGCTGAACACCACGCTCGGTGCAGGCTTGGGCTCAAGCGGCGCTGGCACGACGCGCGGTACAGGCGGCGGAGTCAATGGCTGCGCCATCGCTAGCAAGGTATTGTCGGGCGACTCGCTCGGCCTATCGCCATCAATATGGCGCACTTCGACCATGGCCGTGCCGGTAGCAATCACGCCGAGCTTCTCTGCTGCGGCTTTGGAGAGGTCAATAATCCGATTTTCATGAAACGGCCCGCGATCATTCACGCGCAGCACAACCTTGCGCCCATTTTGCAGGTTGGTCACTTCGACATAGCATGGAATGCGCAGGGTTTTGTGCGCGGCTGTCATGGCATTTTGATCGTAAGTCTCGCCCGCCGAGGCGCGTTTGCCATCAAAACCCGGCCCATACCACGAGGCAATGCCGGTTTCCTTGTAACCCTGATTGCTACGCAAAACCGAATAGCGCTCGCCCAAGACCTCGTAATTATTGGGGTTGCCATATTTACTATAGCCATCCGCCCCCTTGGGTGGCGGCTTGGGCGTGGACGAACAACCCACGAGCCACGCCGCACCCATGGCCATACCGAGAACAAGCAGTGAGCGCAACAGGGCGGAATTCATGCTGCCTTTGCCCGCAGACGAATCGCCTGCGCCAGCTCCCACACCGCCATGGCATAATGCTGGCTATGGTTGTAGCGCGTAATCACATAAAAATTCGGCAGTCCAACCACGTAACGCACTGCATCCTCTTCTTGAAACGCCAACAACATGGTCGGCAGATTTTCCGCGCCTTGCGCAATCGGCACGCTCACGCCCAAAGCACGCAATTCTCCCAAGGTGGTTTTGGCTTTCAAATCTCGTCCGCGATTCAATAAAGATTCCAACTTTTCCGGCGACTCAAGCAAGCTTTCCGGCAAAGTCACCGGCACGGTCACGCTCGCGCCGCGCTGCCAGCCATGCTGCACAAAATAATTCGCCACACTGGCCAACACATCATCCGTACTCAGCCACAGATTACGCTTGCCATCCGCATCCCCATCCACCGCCCACTGGCGGTAGCTGGAGGGCATGAACTGCGGCATCCCCATCGCCCCGGCGTACGAGCCCTTCACCGAAGCGAGGGGGATATTTTCATCGCGCGCCAAAAGGAAAAATTGCTCCAGTTCCTTGCGGAAAAATGGCGCACGCGGCGGATATTCAAAGGCTAATGTGGCTAAGGCATCAAGCACACTATATTTACCAACATTGCGCCCATAGCCGGTTTCCACGCCGACAATCGCCACCAAAACTTCCGCAGGAACGCCATATTTTTGCTCCAATCCAGCCAATTTCACCGCGTTTTCACGCATAAACGTGGCACCATCGTTAATGCGTTTTTCATTCATGAAAATCGGACGATACTGATGCCAAGGCTTGCTTTCCGCCGGGCGCTGCATGGCCTGGATAATCGAATCCTGAATCTCCGCCTGAGCGAGACCAGCCAGCACATCGGACTCATTCAACCCGTTGCGCTGACTTATTTCACGGGCAAATTCACGCACATCCGCACGCTCGCTCAATTCATTGTCCGAAGGCGCTGCACAGGCCGTCTGCATGGGTAACAAAGCCAACATCAAGCTCAAGACCGCTGCCTGACGCAATACTATGGATGAATTCATTTAACGTACCGCCATAAAAGGTCGATGAGTGTGGATAGACATGAGCATACCGAAACCCGCCATCAGGGTCACCATGGCCGTACCGCCATAGCTCACCAATGGCAACGGCACGCCAACCACAGGCAACAAACCTGTGACCATCCCCGTATTGACAAAAACATAGACAAAAAAACTTAAACTCAGACTGCCCGCCACCAAGCGACCATACACCGTGGGTGCCTGCACGGCGATATACAGCCCGCGCAGAATGATAAACAGATAGAGCAACAACAGCAGCACCACGCCGACCAAGCCGAACTCCTCAGAAAATACCGCGAAGATAAAATCGGTGTGCCCCTCAGGTAAAAAATCCAAGTTGGATTGAGTGCTGTTCAACCAGCCCTTGCCCGACACGCCACCGGAGCCAATGGCAATTTTCGATTGAATAATATGATAGCCCGTGCCCAACGGGTCGGCTTCCGGATTAAACAAAGTCAAAACGCGCTGGCGTTGATAATCGTGCAAAACGTATTGCCACAGCAGCGGAACCAAGCCAGCTAACGCCACAACAAAGCCCGCAATGTATTTCCACGACAAACCAGCTAGAAACAACACAAATAAACCTGCCGCCGCGACCAAAATCGACGTTCCCAAATCCGGCTGAAGCATAATCAGCACCACCGGCACAGCGATAATCAATAAAGCCACCAGAATATCGAGCGGACGCGGCGGCAGCGGGCGCATCGACAAATACCACGCCGCCATCATCGGCACGGCCAGCTTCAAAATTTCCGAGGGTTGAAAGCGCATAAAACCAAGATCAAGCCAGCGTTGCGCGCCCTTGCCCACATGCCCGAACAGCTCCACCGCCAACAGCAGCAGCACGCCAAAGACAAACAACCACGGCGACCAAAACTGATACACCGTCGGCGGAATGCGTGCCATCAGCAACATCAGCACCAGCCCCATGCCTATGCGCGCCCCAAGATTCATCATTTGTGCCATATTTTGATGCGAGGCGCTGTACACCGTCACCGCCCCCACGCCAAGCAAGAGCAATAAGGCAAACACCAGCCAAGGATCAAGCTTCAACCAACGCAGCAACACCCCCTCATCCACCCGTAGCCCGGCTATTGTGCTGCCCATTTTTTCGCGCCAGACACTCATTCCCGACCTCCCGCGCCAGCGGCATCCAGCGTCACCGCACTCTTGTCCACCGCTTCACCCAACAGCCACGCATCCATCACCTTGCGCACCATCGGCGCTGCCACACCCGAGCCGCTACTGCCATGCTCAACAAACGCCGCCACCGCAATACGCGGCGCATCCGCCGGGGCAAAAGCGATAAATACCGCATGGTCGAGCAACTTCTTATTCAAACCCCTGGCGCTATAGGTTTCGTTCTGCTTCACGGTAAACACCTGCGCCGTGCCCGATTTACCCGCAATACGGTACGGCGCGGTCTTGCCAATGTATTTGTGCGCCGTGCCATACTGCGCCTGCACCACATGCTCCATACCTCCAAGCGCCGCGTCCCAATATCTCGACTGCGCCAGCTTGATTGGCTCAATCGGCTGCACGCTTGCATCACGCCAAAGATGTGGGCGCACTGCCTCACCGCGCTGCGCCAGAATCGCCGTCATCTGCGCCAATTGCAGCGGGGTCGAGAGCATGTACCCCTGCCCAATCCCGGCAATCACCGTCTCGCCCGGGAACCAGACTTGCTTTTTCGTTGCGAGCTTCCAGTCCTTTGACGGCACCAAACCCTTGGCCTCATTCGGTAAATCAATCCCCGTCGCCCGCCCCAAATCAAACTTCAGCGCGAAATCATGCAGCCGATCAATCCCCATGCGATACGCCAGATCATAAAAATACACGTCGCATGACTGCGCAAGAGCATGATCCAAATCCACCCAACCATGCCCACCTTTGCGCCAGTCACGGTAATGATGGTCATCATTTGGCAACTGATAATACGGCCCGGCAAACATGCGGTATTCCGGCGTAATCAAGCCATTTTCCATGCCTGCCAAGCTCATCATCGGCTTAATGGTTGAACCGGGCGGATAAGCAGCGCTTGAAGCCCGGTTAAACAAAGGACGATCCGGGTTATCCATCAGTGCGCGGTAATCTTTACTACGAATACCATTCACAAATAAATTCGGATCAAAGGTTGGCTTACTCACAAACGCCAGCACCTCGCCGTTACGCGGGTCAATCGCCACAATCGCGCCCAAAAAATCACCCAGCGCCGCTTCAGCCGCCGCCTGTAAACGCACGTCGAGGCTTAGGTGCAAGTCCTCGCCGGGTGTTGCGGGCAGCTCCTCCAGCATACGCAAACTACGCCCATGTGCATCCACTTCCAGCTTGCGCGAACCGACCTTACCGCGCAGCCTGTCTTCGTAAAAGCGCTCCAACCCAGTTTTGCCGATGTGCGACGTGCCCGCATAAGCATCGTTATCAATGACTTCGGTTTCGCGCTCGTTAATCCGCCCGACATAACCCACCGCATGCGCCGTCAAGCCTGCCTGCGGGTAAATGCGCGTCAAGCGTGCCTGCACCTCCACGCCGGGCAAGCGCGGACGCTCCACCGCGAGGCGCGCAATATCTTCCTCGCTCAAATTAAATTTAAGCGGAATACCGTCAAACGAACGCCCATTTTTCAGTGCCTTACGAAAGCGCTCAATATCATCCTCATCCAGCGCCAGGATTTCGGTCAGAAGCGCCAGCGTGGCCTCCATGTCCTTAATCTGCTCCGGCACCAGCTCCACCTGAAACGACGGCGTATTATCCGCAAGCAACACGCCGTTGCGGTCGTAAATCAAGCCACGCGAAGGCGGAATCGGTTCAGATCGGGTGCTGTTTTTTTCTGCCAACTCGGTGAAATGCTCATGCGCCGTAACCTGCAACCAAGCCACCCGCGCCACCACCCCAGCCAGCACAAAAAAACACACCAACCCGACAAGCAAGGCGCGCCGCAGCAGGATGTCGCGTATACGCGCTTCATCCTCCACAGCCCTAGAAGCAGACTTGGCTTCTTTCCAAATCCGCCTCATAACCAAACCTGCCGGGTGTTTAACAAGGTATTAATGCCTTTAGTCCGCCATGCTCGCTTGCAGACGCTCAACCGAGGCAACAATTTCGGCACGCGCTGCCGCCGCATCCGCCCAGCCGTCCACCTTGACCCACTTGCCTTTTTCCAGCGCCTTGTACTGCTCAAAGAAATGTGAAATCTGTGCGCGCAGCAGCTCTGGCAGATCGGTCACTTCCTGCACATGGTCATACAGCGGGGTCAGCTTGCCAAATGGAACGGCTACCAGCTTGGCATCAAAGCCCGCCTCATCGCTCATGCGCAACATGCCGACCGGACGGCAACGAATCACCGCACCGGGTTGCAGCGGGGTTGGCGTGACCACCAACACATCCACCGGATCACCATCATCAGACAAGGTGTGTGGAATAAAACCATAATTACAGGGGTAAAACATGGCCGTAGCCATGAAACGATCCACCACCAGCGCGCCACTGTCCTTGTCGATTTCGTATTTGACCGGCGCACCCTGCGCAGGAATTTCAATCACCACATTAATGTCTTCAGGCACGTTTTTACCGGCGGGGATATTGTCGAGCAACATTACACAAACCTCGTTAAGAAAGATGGAGCGTGTATCATAATCGTTTTGGACGGTGGCGTTTCACTACTCACTCGTCTTTTAGGACTTACGCAAAAGTGTTCCAGCAAGGCAAAACGCCGAAGACAGTACACCTCGTACGGAGAGGCGTTTGAACGCCGCTGGGGTGGTTTTGCGTAAGTTCTATTGTTATCACAAGGAGAAAACCATGCGTATTGTTTTACTCGGCGCTCCCGGCTCTGGCAAAGGCACTCAATCGAAGTTCCTGGTTGAGCGTTACAACATCCCGCAAATTTCCACCGGCGACCTGTTGCGCGCCCAAGTCAGCCAAGGCACGCCGCTCGGTCTTGAAGCCAAACAGGCCATGGATAATGGGCAGTTGGTGAGCGATGCGATTGTGCTCGGCATGATTCGTGACCGCCTGAGCGAAGCGGATGCGCAACATGGTTTTATTCTGGACGGCTTCCCGCGCAATATCCCGCAGGCCGAAGCCTTGGATGCCATGCTGGCCGAAATCGGCCAACCGCTGCAGGCGGCCATACTGCTGGACGTGCCGTTTGACGATTTGATGCGCCGCCTGACTGGCCGTCGTACCGCTGTGCAAAGCGGCATGATCTATAACATCTACAGCAACCCGCCGAAGAAAGAAGGCATTTGTGACGTGTCTGGCGAAGCGCTGGTGCAGCGCGCGGATGACAATGAAGACACGGTGGCCAAGCGTCTGCGCACCTTCGAGGAACAAACCGCACCGCTGATTCAGTTTTACGACCTGGCGGGCAAACTGCATCGCATCAATGGCCAACGCAGCATGGACGTGATTTTCCATGATGTCTGCGCCATTCTTGATCCGCTAAAAGGTTGAGTTTTTAGCCGTATAAAATTTAGCCACAGAGAACACAGAGGGCACAGAGTTTGAAATCTTTGCGACAGCAATTTGCGTTGACCGACTCAAAACATCTTTGCGAAAACGTTGAAGGGAATATTACGCTACGTGATCCGGCTAAAAACCGGATAAGCGTAAATTGTGGGACGAAGGGTCTCCCCCTTTGTAAAAGGGGGATTAAGGGGGATTTGAACGTATTGAACTGTGTCGCGACCTCCAAATCCCCCCCTACCCCCCTTTTCCAAAGGGGGGATAAGACAACAACTCTGTGGGCTCTGTGACCTCTGTGGCTAATTTCAGGTTTTCACCCCTTGCAGCATGTCTACTCCTGCTGCCCATTTTCCCCGCACAGGCTGCGGACAACTTCGCCCTGTGCCCACCATTTGCACCCGAATTGCCCGATTTACCCGCGCTAGAGGCCAACAGCCCGGCGCTGGCCGCCGCCGAGCGTGGACGCTACGATGGCAAGCTCGCCACGTTAGAGGGCGCCGCGCAGTTGCAATATGCCGACCAGCGCTTGTTGGCTGAACGCATTGACTACACCCTAAGCCCCGAAAACATTGAAGCCCAAGGCACACTGCGTTATTGGGATAGCACGCGCATCCTGTTTGCCGAGCGTGGGGTATTTCAGCCCAGCCTTGAACAAGGCCAGGCCGAGAATGTGCGCTTCTGGCTGCCCGCGCCGCACCTCTCTGGCACCAGCGCGCAGGTCACCCGCCTGAATGCCAATCAAGACCAGCTCAAGCAAGTCAGCCTAAGCAGTTGCCCCGAACCCAAGGCAGGCGAAGTGCGCGATTGGACGCTGAATGCAACGCAAGTTGACCTCAATCACAGCACAGGGCGTGGCGTGGCGCACGATGCCTGGCTGAACTTCAAAGGCGTGCCGCTGATGTACGCGCCGTATTTTGATTTTCCACTCGACGACCGTCGCGCCAGCGGCTTTCTTTACCCCAGCGTCAACTACAATAGCAACGTCGGTGCCAGCGTCACCGTCCCTTATTACTGGAACATCGCCCCGGATAAAGATGCCACCTTCACCCTGCGCCCGATGAGTCAACGCGGCGTGATGCTCGGCGCTGAATATCGTCAACTGTGGCAAGAGGGACGCGGCAGCCTGCGCGGCGACTGGTTACCTAATGACAACGACACCGGCGAGTCGCGCTACCTTTACGACATAGAGGCACAGCAAAGACTTGCCGACTGGGACGGCTCACTGGCCATACGTCGCGTATCGGACTTCGACTACCTGCGCGATTTCGGCAGCAACTCACTGATAAGCAACACCGCCTATCTTGAGTCGCATGTCCGCGCAAACCGCATGTTCAATAGCTCCATCAACGAGCAGGCCGGTCAGTGGAATCTCTCGCTTCTTGCGCAGGAATATCAAAACCTGAGCTTCAGCGTGAATGGCGCCAGCCTGCCCTACAAGCGCATGCCGCAAGTCCTGCTTTCCGGCGCACAGGCTCTTGGCCCTGTGCGCCTGAGTCTGCTGACCGAAGCCGTGCGTTTTCAGAGCGAATACGCCAACAACCCGGAAGGCGAGCGTTACGCCTTCATTCCCACACTCTCGCTGCCCCTTGAGGAGCGTTGGTACAGCATCACACCGAGCGTCGGCCTAAGCAGCCTGCAATACCAAGTCGATACCTCGAACGCCCCATCTCAAACAACCTCGCAAAACATCCCCGTCAGCAGTGTGGATGCGCGCTTTTTCTTCGATCAGTACGGCGAACATTTCAACCAGCAACTTGAGCCGCGCCTGTACTACCTCTACGTGCCTTACCACGAACAAAACGCGCCGCTGTTCGACACCGCCTTACCGCTGCCCAGCCTCTCACGCCTGTTCAGTTCCAACCGTTTTATTGGCCGTGACCGCCAGGGTGATGCCAATGCGCTCAGCTATGCCCTGACCTGGCGCGCCCTGGATGCCAAGGAAGGCTATGAGCGCCTCAGCCTCGGCCTAGGCCAGCAATACCGCTTCTTGGATGAGCGCGTCACTCTCAACCCCGGCGACCCCATCACGCCGCGAGGTGCAGGCGAAACCATTGCCGAACTCAATGCAGGCTTTAGCCGCGAGTGGAGCACGCGCATCACCGCGTCTGAAAGCCAGACCTATGCGGTGTTAAGCTACCGCCCGCAGCAAGCCGCCTCGGCAGACGAACTGCCACATCAACAACATGCCATCAATCTGTATTATGGCAATCAAGCCGAAGTTTCCGGCCTGCCCAAACTAAACCAGGTCGGCATCTCATGGGTCTGGCCGCTGAGTCGCCAATGGCAAATCCTCGGCAATGTCGCGCAAGACCTGGATGTGCAAAAACCCGTGCAACTCCTTGCTGGCTTGGCCTATGAAAGCTGCTGCTGGCGGATCAAATTCGGTGCCGAATACTACGCCGTAAGCAACCCGAACCCCGATATTGTGGAATACTCCACCTCGGCGTTATTGCAATTTGAACTCAAGGGTCTGGGCAGCGCAGGCTCACAGACGGATCGACGCTTTGAACGTGCTATTCTTGGCTACCAGCCGGATGGTTCATCCCGGTTCTAGGCCTGAAACACACAATCTAGTCGCATTCTTACCTCATTTATTACTTTAACGGTCGCCCACATGCCTCGTTTAACACTCAGCATCACCACCCTACTTCTCAGTCTCGCCAGTGCGCACGCCCTTGCAGCCGAGCCTACTAAAGTACCGGCCAAATCAAATGCAAAGGCCGCCAACACACAGGCAGCGGCCAGCGCACCTACAAGTACAACGCCCATGCTGCTTGATCGCGTGGTTGCCATTGTCAACGACGATGTGATTACCGAGCGCGAATTGCTGCGTCAAACCGCGCTCATCAGCAACCAGTTGCGCGCCAATAAGCGCCCCATGCCGCCCACCGACGTGCTGCTACCCCAAGTGCTCGAGCAGATGGTCACACAACTCACCGAAGTGCAGATCGCCAAGCGCGCAGGCGTGACCGTCGATGATCTGACGCTCGACAACACCTTGCGCGGTATCGCTAGCGACAACGGCATGAGCATAGAACAATTCCGCGCAGCTCTGGCCAAGGAAGGCACGGCTTGGGCTGACTTCCGTGAACAGATTCGTCGTGAAATCACCATTAACCGCGTGCAAAAACGCGAAGTGATTGACCGCATTCAAATTTCCGACAAGGAAATCGACGATGCCTTGAATATCAAACGTGGCCAACAAAAAACCGGTCAAGCCAACATCGAATACCATGTGCGCCAGATTTTGATTGCCCTGCCGGAGTCAGCTTCCCCCGAAGATATCGCCAAGGCACGCAGCAAGGGCGAAGAAACCCTGCAAGCCCTGCGCGCCGGCGGCAACTTTGCCGCACTCGCGGCCAGCGTCTCCGGCGCACGCGACGCGCTGGAGGGTGGCGATCTTGGCTGGCGCAGCGCCGACCGCCTGCCCACGATTTACACCGAAGCCGTCATGGCCATGCAGCCCGGCCAAATCTCTGATCTGATTCGCAGCCCGAGCGGCTTTCACATTGTTCAGCTTGAACAAACACGCGGCGCAACGGCCAATGCAGCCACCAGCCAAGACGTGAAGCTCACTGAAACCCATGCTCGCCATATCCTGATTCAAACCAGTGAGGTGGTGAATGACGACGAAGCGCGCCGCCGCCTGGAAGACATTCGCCAGCGCCTGGCCAAGGGTGAAGATTTCGCGGCACTCGCCAAAACTTATTCCAATGACAAAGGCTCGGCCGAACGTGGCGGTGACTTGGGTTGGGCACGCCCCGGCATGATGGTTGAAGAATTCGAGCGTGTGATGAGCAGTACGCCAAAAGGCCAAGTCAGCGCCCCATTCCGCAGCCAATTTGGCTGGCACATTCTCGAAGTGCTGGAAACACGTGATGCCAGCGGCAATATCGAAGTGTTGCGTCAACAAACACGCGAAGGCTTGATGCGCCGCCGTGCCGAAGAGGAAATTGATCGCTGGCAGCGTCGCATTCGTGACGAAGCCTATATCGAGATTCTGCTTGGCGCTGCGCCCGCACAGCCCAAACCATGAACCCAAACCATGCGCCAGCCTCCTTGCTAAAGCTTGCGCTTACGCCGGGTGAGCCTGCGGGCATCGGTCCTGACCTAGCGATTATGCTGGCGCAAAAAACTCTGCCGGTAGAGCTGGTCGTTTTTGCTGACCCTGATCTTTTGAACGCGCGGGCAGAGCACATTGGCCTGCCGCTGCACCTAACTAAGCACGATCACCATCGCCCTGCACGCTTGGCCAATGCGGGCGAGCTCACCATTTACCCCGTCCCACTGCGTGCGCCGGTGCAGGCAGGGCAGCTTACTGTCGCCAACGCAGAGTATGTTTTAGACACGCTGCGCATCGCCACGCGCACCTGCCTGAGTGGGGAGATGGCCGGACTGGTCACAGGCCCGGTGCACAAAGGCATTATCAATGACGCAGGCATAGCATTTAGCGGGCATACCGAGTTCTTGGCCGAATTAAGCGGCGGGCATCCAGTGATGATGTTGGCCGCAGGCGCACTGCGCGTGGCTCTCGTCACGACACACCTACCCCTGCGCGCCGTAGCCGATGCGATCACCGCGCCAACACTAGAGTGTGTCTGCCGCATTCTCGAGCATGACCTGCGCACGCGCTTTGGTATTGCAACGCCGCGTATTCTAGTGGCCGGACTCAACCCCCACGCCGGCGAAAGCGGACATTTGGGGCGTGAAGAAATCGAAATCATCGAACCGGTGCTTGATGCGCTGCGCGCGCGGGGCTTGAACCTGATCGGCCCACTTCCTGCCGACACCTTATTTACCCGCGAGCGCCTGCAACACGCCGATGCGGTACTCGCCATGTACCACGACCAGGGTTTGCCCGTGCTCAAATATGCTGGTTTTGGCGAAGCGGTCAACATCACCCTTGGCCTGCCCTTGATTCGCACCTCGGTCGATCACGGCACGGCTCTTGACCTTGCTGGCACGGGACGCGCTCACGTCGGCAGCCTGCACCAGGCCGTACTCATGGCACACACGATGGCAACCCATACTCCCACATGAACACCAACCACATCCCACGCAAACGCTTTGGTCAACATTTCCTGCACGATCAAGGCGTGATTGGCCGCATTGTTGACGCGATTGCCCCACAACCCATGAACATCTCCGGCGAGCGTCTGGTTGAAATCGGCCCTGGCCTCGGTGCATTGACCCTGCCCGTTCTGGCGCGCTGCCAGCAGCTCGACGTGGTGGAGCTGGATCGGGATGTGATCCCGCACCTGCTCGCCGCCGCGCAAGGCAAAGGCGAAATCATTGTCCACCAAGCTGATGCGCTGCAATTTGATTTTGCCAGCCTGTCGCAACACGGCGAAAACCTGCGCGTGATCGGCAACCTGCCCTACAACATCTCCACGCCGCTGATGTTTCATTTATTTGAGCAGCGCCATAAAAATGGCTTGGGAAACGCGCCACTGATTAGCGACATGACCTTCATGCTGCAACTCGAAGTCTGCGAACGCCTCGCCGCCCCGCCCAACAGCGAGCACTACGGCCGTTTGTCGATCATGGCGCAGTACCATGCCGACATCGAATTTTTATTCCATGTCGGCCCCGAGGCCTTCGACCCGCCACCCAAGGTGGATTCCGGCATCGTGCGCCTCACGCCCTACGCCACACCGCCGGTGGACGTTGGCGATCATGCCCTGTTCTCGCTTATGGTGTCGCGCGCCTTCAATATGCGCCGCAAAACCCTGCGCAATGGGCTGAAAGGGTTAGTCGATGATGCCGGTTTTGAGGCCGCAGGCATTGACCCAATACGCCGCGCAGAAACGCTCAGCCTGGCTGAATTTGCAACGCTCAGCCGCCAAGCGAAACCCGTCTAGCACGGAGTATCCATGCCACAAATGCACATCTACCCCGACATTCCAGAGCTTGCCGCAGCAGTCGCGCAGCGTTGGCTCACGCTGGCCGAACACGCCATCGAAGAGCGTGGTCGCTTTACTGTCGCACTGTCTGGCGGACGCACCCCGCGCGCGCTGTATGGCCTGCTTGCCAGCCCCGCTTGGTGCGAGCGTATGCCCTGGGCTCAAACTGAGCTGTATCTGGGCGACGAGCGCTGCGTACCGGGCGACCACCCCGATAGCAATGCGCGCATGGTGCATGAAACCTTGCTCGATCATCTCACCCAGCCCCCGATGTTCTACCCGTTAGTCAAATGCCCCGAGCAGCCTGCGCAAGATGCCGCACATTATGCGCAACTACTGCGCGAGCGCTTGACCGAAGATGAAGCCTACGCCCCACCCTGCTTCGACTTGATACTTTTGGGCATGGGCGCCGATGGGCACTTTGCTTCACTCTTTCCTGGCACCCTTGCCATTGAAGACCGCGAAAGCCTGGTGCTCCCCGTCTGGGTGGAGGCATTAAACGCGTGGCGCATCTCCTTGGGGCGGCGCGTGATTGCCGCAGCAAGACACCGTATCGTGCTGGTCACCGGTGAGGATAAAAGCGCCACTTTGGATGAAATCATCCACAACCCGCTTTCAAACAAACCAATTGCCCGGCTGCAACAACAAGCCGAACTTGAATGGCATATTGACCAAGCGGCCTCGTCCAACCTAATTGACCACTCTGTCCATGAATAAGCCCGACATTGAAGTAAGCACCTTTCCAACTTTTCTGGAACAGCACTCCGACGCAGCGCAAAACCGATTCGCCTTCGCCTACACCATAACCTTGAAAAATCGTGGACAGGAAGCCGCGCGCCTGATCGAGCGCCACTGGATCATCACCCACGCCGATGGGCAAACCGAAGTCGTGCGCGGCCCCGGCGTAGTCGGCGAACAGCCCTTGCTCGAACCGGGTGAGAGCTACACCTATTCGAGTGGTGCGGTCATCCCAACACCTGTGGGTACGATGCAGGGCGACTATCTGTTTGTACGCGCCAATGGCGAGCGCTTTCTGGTGGATATTCCCTGCTTCACGCTATCCATCCCGCGCGTGCTGCACTAGGCATTGCCATGCCAAAGCATATGCAAGCGAAACTACCCAGCACCCAACCGTTGCGCTATGCCTACACGCTCTGGGCACCTTTTTATGATGTTTTACTCGGCGCATCAGCCATTCGGCAGGCGCGCAAGCGAAGCCTCGACCTGCTCGACGAGTGGCAGGACAAACACGTGCTCATCGTAGGCATGGGCACTGGGCTGGACATCCCGCTCTTACCGCATGGTGCGCATTTCACCGGTATCGATATTACCCCGGCCATGCTGGAACGCGCCCGAAAATGTGCCCAAGACTGTGGAACACCGATTGAAATTCATATCGGCAATGCTATGCAACTGGACTTTGTAGATGAAGCCTTCGACCGGGTTATCCTGCACCTGATTCTTGCCGTCGTACCCGACCCACAACGTGCATTGGCTGAAGCCGCTCGTGTACTCAAGCCGGGCGGGGAAATTCTGATTCTGGACAAATTTTTGCGACCAGGCCAAAAAGCCCCTTTGCGCCGTGCCTTAAATATCCTCACGCGCAATCTGGCCACCCGCACCGATGTGGTACTGGAAGACATACTCTCGACATACGAAAACCTTAAAATAATTCACGATCAACCCGCCCTCTTGCGCGGCTGGTTTCGGCACATTGTCTTACGCAAACAGTTAGAAATTTCAACGGGATAAGCCCATGTCTACCTACGTCATTGGCGACTTGCAAGGTTGCCTCGACCCGCTCAAGCGCTTGCTGGAGCAAATTCAATTTGATCCCGCCCGCGATACGCTCTGGTTTGTCGGTGATATCGTCAATCGCGGGCCGCAGTCACTGGCTACGCTGCGCTATGTCCGCGAGCTAGCAGATTCGTCAATCACCGTACTCGGCAATCATGATCTGCATCTGCTTGCTGTCGCTTACACCGGCAAGAAAAGCAAGGGTAAAGATACGCTGGGCGACATTCTGCATGCCCCCGATCGAGATGAGTTATTGGATTGGTTACGCCAACGCCCACTGGTTCACCATGATGCCAAACTGACCGCGCTCCTCGTTCATGCCGGTATCCCACCTGCATGGAGCATCCAAGATAGCTTGGCGCATGCTCATGAAGTACAAAAAGTCTTAAGCGGCGACAGTGCCGTTGAGCTGCTAAGCATCATGTATAACGACCAGCCCGATATGTGGCGCGATGATCATAGCGAGAGTGAACGCCTAATTTACAGCATCAACGCTTTCACGCGGATGCGCTACGTCAAGAGCGATGGACGCATGGAGTTCAAAAACAAGGGCACTCCAAAACTCGCGCCTGCCAACCTGATACCGTGGTTTGACATGCCACGCCAACCACTAGGCGCACGCATTTTCTTTGGGCATTGGTCAACCCTTGGGCTGATACGCCTGCCCAATCATGCCGTTGAAGCACTCGCCATGGACTCGGGTTGTTTATGGGGCGGGCGATTAACCACCATCCGCGTCGATGACCCGGAATTACCCATGTATTCCGAGCCTTGTGAAGAAGCAGCAAAACCCGGCCTGGAATAATTAGGGATTACGCAAAATTGCCCCAACGGCATTAAAACCGCCTCGCCGTACTAAGTGTACTGACATCAAAACTTGGCCTTGCTGGAACAATGGTCCATATGTCCGACCAATAAACAGACATAAAAAACCGGGGAAACCCCGGCTTGTTTTTGAACCAACTAGAGATAAGTGCTGAAGATTACTCAGCCGCAACATCCACTGCATTAGGGCGATCAACCAACTCGACATAGGCCATAGGCGCATTGTCGCCCGGACGGTAGCCACAGCGCATGATGCGAATGTAACCACCGGGACGGGTTTTAAAGCGCGGGCCCAAATCGGTAAACAACTTGGCAACGATAGACTCATCGCGCGTTTGGGCAAAAGCCGAACGACGATGTGCCACGCTGTCATCTTTGCCTAAAGTAATGAGCGGCTCGGCTAAGCGGCGCAGCTCCTTGGCTTTAGGGACAGTAGTACGAATGATTTCGTGCAAAAAAAGCGAGTTGGTCATATTCCGCAGCATAAGCTTACGGTGTGAGCTATCACGGCTCAGCTGACGACCGATTTTACGATGACGCATAAGTAGAAGTTCCTTAAACTTGTCCTGCCAGATTAGACGATGCTAATCAGGCGGACTTGTCTGACAAATTTTGAAGTTCAACGGGCGGCCAGCTCTCGAGCGCAACGCCGAGTGATAAGCCGTGCTTAGCCAAGACATCCTTGATTTCAGTCAACGACTTCTTGCCAAGATTTGGAGTTTTGAGTAATTCCATCTCTGAACGCTGAACCAAATCGCCAATGAAATAAATATTCTCAGCCTTGAGGCAGTTGGCCGAGCGAACCGTCAACTCAAGATCATCCACGGGGCGCAGAAGAATTGGAGCAACCCCACTCTCGCGCACAACAGGACGATCCATAGATTCGGTATTCAGATCAACAAATACTGCCAACTGGTCACGAAGAATTGCTGCCGCACTGCGCAGTGCATTTTCAGGTGAAATCGAACCATCGGTTTCGATTTCAAGCACCAGCGAGTCAAGGTCAGTACGCTGTTCAACGCGAGCGCGCTCAACGGCATAAGACACCTTGCTCACAGGTGAAAACGACGCATCCAAGCGCAGACGTCCAACTGAAGATGACTCTTCAAGCCCTTCACGGCGAGTCGATGCGGGCACATAGCCACGACCGATTTCCACCTTCAAGCTCATATTCAACTCACCTTCCTTGTTCAGGTGGGCTATCACATGTTCAGGATTGAGAACCTCAACCGAAGGATCGCCGCTCAGGTCAGCCGCAGTCACCACACACGGCCCCTTCTTGCGAAGGTTGAGCGTGGATGACGCACGGCCATGCAGCGCAAGCGACAAGCCTTTAAGGTTCAGGAGGATTTCAATCACATCTTCTTGTACGCCTTCAATGGCGGTGTACTCATGTACCACGCCCTCGATTTCAGCTTCAACAACTGCCGTACCAGGAATAGACGACAACAGAATCCGACGCAGCGCATTGCCCAAGGTGTGGCCAAATCCACGTTCAAGCGGTTCCAACACAACACGCGCCGAGCGTGTACTGTGTGAACGAACCTGAATCGAGCGTGGGCTCAACAGCTCACTGATATTGTCCTGCATCAAAAGGGAACCCCAGAATTACTTCGAGTAAAGTTCAACAACGAGCGACTCGTTGATGTCCGCCGGCAAATCGGCACGGTCAGGCAAACGCTTGAACACACCTTCAAACTTGGACGCTTCAACAGCAATCCAGGAAATCTCTGTGCGACGCGCAGAAAACTCCAACGCATCCTTGATGCGCTGTTGTTGACGTGATTTTTCACGTACTGCCACCACGTCCTCAGGTTGAACCTGATAAGACGCGATATTGACCGACTGACCATTCACGGTAATTGACTTGTGCGATACCAACTGACGAGCTTCAGCGCGTGTCATGGCAAAGCCCATACGGTAAACCACGTTATCCAGGCGAGACTCTAAAAGGCGCAACAGGTTTTCACCGGTTGAACCCTTAAGCGAGCTGGCCTTGGTGTAGTAGTTGTGGAACTGACGCTCCAAAACACCATAAATACGACGCAGCTTTTGCTTTTCACGCAGCTGCAACGCATAGTCAGAAATCTTGGGACGCCGACCCGAAGCACCATGCATGCCGGGTGGGCGCTCAAGCTTACATTTAGAATCAAGCGCACGAACGCCTGACTTCAAGAAAAGATCCGTGCCTTCGCGACGGCTTAACTTACATTTGGGACCGATATAACGTGCCATTTTAATTATTCTCCATCAAACACGACGACGCTTGGGAGGGCGGCATCCGTTATGGGGGATAGGGGTCACGTCAACAATATTGTTAACCTTGTAACCGATGTTGTTCAATGCACGAATCGCAGATTCACGACCAGGACCTGGCCCCTTAACGTGCACATCAAGATTCTTCAACCCATAAGCCTTCGCAGCCTCACCAGCACGCTCAGCTGCAACCTGCGCAGCGAACGGGGTGCTCTTACGTGAACCACGGAAGCCTGAACCACCCGATGTTGCCCAGGAAAGCGCATTTCCCTGACGATCAGTAATGGTTACGATGGTGTTATTGAAAGAAGCGTGGACGTGCGCGAGGCCGTCAGTAACAACTTTTTTAACTTTTTTGCGCGTTTGCGCGGATGGTTTTGCCATTGAATCCTACTCTGATAACAGAAGCATTGAGCCCAAATCAACGCGTTCTCTTCTGCATTCGCCAATTAACAATTGCCAGTCAGCAACTGCCAATTAACGTATGCCAAATTAACGCTTGATTGGGCGACGCGGCCCCTTGCGGGTACGCGCATTAGTCTTCGTACGTTGGCCGCGCACCGGCAGCCCACGACGATGACGAAGACCACGATAGCAACCCATGTCCATCAATCGCTTGATGCTCATGGATACTTCGCGACGAAGATCACCCTCAACAGAAAACTTAGCCACTTCAGCGCGTAACGCCTCAACTTCGCTTTCCACTAGATCTTTAACTTTTGACTCAGGACGAACATTGGCATTCACGCAAATTGACTTTGCACGAGTAGCCCCAATGCCGTAGATCGCGGAAAGCGCAATCACGACATGCTTATTCACCGGAATGTTTACACCAGCGATACGCGCCATAACTCCCCCAACTAAAACGGAAAGCCGGGGATAATACACCCCAGCATGATTCAAATCAACACAACATCTCAGCGAGAGCCTAAACCACGCAATTGTGCCTTACGCATCAGACCATCATATTGATGCGACATGAGATGAGATTGAACTTGAGCAATAAAGTCCATGATAACCACGACGATAATCAGCAAGGAGGTACCACCAAAATAAAATGGCACATTCCAATACAGAATCAAAAACTCGGGTAACAAGCACACTAAAGTAATGTAAATAGCACCCCAGAATGTCAGGCGGGTTAACACACCATCGACATAACGCGCTGTATGCTCGCCCGGACGAATCCCGGGAATGAAGGCACCAGAACGCTTTAGGTTATCTGCTGTTTCACGCGAATTGAAAACCAGCGCCGTATAAAAAAACGCGAAGAACACAATCGCGGAAGCGTACAACATAAGATACAGCGGTTGCCCGGGAGAAATCGTCGTAGCAATGTCCTTGAGCCACGTCATATTTTCAGAACGACCAAAGACATCGGCAATTGTGGCCGGGAACAAAATAATGCTTGAAGCAAAGATAGGCGGAATAACACCCGACATATTCAACTTCAAAGGCAGAAATGATGCCTGACCACCCGACATCTGACCGCCATGCTGACGCTTGGCGTAATTCACCGTAATTCGACGCTGACCGCGCTCAACAAACACCACAAAACCAATCACCGCAATCGCCAAGACAAGCAGCAGCAACAAGACCAAGATACTCATCTGGTCAGTACGCACCAGTTCAAAAATACCGGCTAATGCGGCAGGCAGCCCGGCTACGATACCTGCGAAAATGATGAGTGAAATGCCGTTGCCAATACCGCGCTCGGTGATTTGCTCACCCAACCAAACCAATAACATGGTTCCGGTCACCAACGACAAGGTCGCAGTAAATAGGAACATCATTCCCGGATTGATTACCAACGGACTGGATCCGACTTGCTGGCTTTGCAAGGCAATCGCCACACCAATCGCTTGGAACAAAGCAAGCACCAAAGTTCCATAACGCGTGTATTGCGTGATTTTGCGTTTTCCTGCATCGCCTTCCTTTTTGAGCTGTTCAAATTTAGGAACAACAACCGTCAAAAGCTGAACGATGATGGATGCCGAAATATAGGGCATGACCCCGAGCGCAAAAATCGACATCCGCGAAAGCGCACCGCCTGAAAACATATTGAACATTTCCAGGATCGAACCACGCGATTGATCGAATAATGCCTGCATGACATTAAGATCAATCCCCGGCAACGAAATGAACGTGCCAATTCTGTAGACAATCAGAGCACCAACAACGAACAAAAGGCGCTGGCGAAGTTCCGTGAACTTGCCGGAACCCGCGAGGCCTGAAAGAGTTGTTTGGGATGACACAGATTACTCCACTCGTCCGCCAGCTTGTGTAATTGCCGCTGTTGCGCCCTTGGTGACGCGCATACCATTGACAATAACCGCCTTGGTAATTTCGCCTGACAGAACAACCTTGACAAAACGCACGTCATGACGAATCAGACCTGCGTCCTTGAGGCTTGCCAAGCAAACTACGCCTTCAACCTTGTTCAAGGCAGAAAGTGGTACTTCGGCGCTAATCAGTGATTTTTTGGTCACAAAACCAAACTTTGGCAGACGGCGCTGCATGGGCATTTGACCACCTTCGAAGCCAACTTTGAAGTGGCCTGCACGCGAGTGTTGACCCTTGTGGCCACGACCCGAGGTCTTGCCCAAGCCAGAGCCAATACCACGACCAAGACGACGGCGAGCAAACTTACTGCCTTCAGCGGGTTTTAAATCATTAAGATTCATAATCAAGCACCTACCACTTTCAAAAGGTAATGTACCTTGTTAATCATGCCCCGGTTTTCTGGGGTATCAATCACTTCCACAACATGGTTGATGCGACGCAAGCCAAGACCGCGCACACAAGCCTTATGCGCCTGTAAACGGTGGGCTGGGCTCTTGACGAGCATCACCTTAATTTTTGCTACTTCTGACATGACATTACCCCAGAATATCTTCGACACGCTTGCCGCGTTTCGCAGCAACACGCTCGGGTGAATTCATTCCCTTCAAACCGTTGATCGTGGCGCGAATCATGTTCATCTGGTTGCGAGTTCCGTTGCATTTAGCCAGTACGTTACGCACACCTACCGCTTCAAACACGGCACGCATCGCGCCGCCAGCGATCAAACCCGTACCTTCACTGGCCGGCTTCATGAAAACATGGGCAGCGCCGTGACGCCCGTTCACGTCATACTGCAAGGTGCCGCCATTCAAGGACACGTCAAACATATTGCGACGCGCTTTTTCCATAGATTTTTGTACAGCAACAGGCACTTCACGTGCCTTGCCGTAACCAAAACCTACGCGACCATTACCATCGCCCACCACAGTCAATGCAGTGAAGGAGAAAATACGACCGCCTTTCACAGTCTTGGATACGCGATTGACCGAAACAAGCTTTTCGATCATGCCATCGCTAATTACATTAT
>DYLI01000230.1 GCA_020722165.1 Halothiobacillus neapolitanus
TGTCGCTGACCTCCTGAAGCCAACGACGTTGCCTACGTCTCTCCCCGAAAACGACTTGCCACCAAGTCCAAAAAACAGGTATAGCCAGAACAAGGCCAACCACAATTCCGATTGGGTTCAGAACATTATTGATGAAGTCGAGTACGGATTGCATGAAGACGGTTTTTTGATTCAAGTCAAGGCAATAGGCTATCAAAATGAGATAAAGGCCCGCAGAAATTTTGTGCAAGATTAAGTTGCATGCCTCGACTCCCATTTATTCATTAATCGCTCGAAAGAATTTTCTAGGGAAGGTCTGCACAACCGCCGCCACGGCGCAGCATGATGGGTTGCTTTTCATGGGGTGGGAGTCGCATCAAACATCGGGAGATTTCATCCCGATTCGGACCTGAATCGGGACCGAATCGGCTGGTTTTCGGGCCGCTGCCCGCGCTGCGGGCGCACTCATCCCACGGCGCTCTGCAAAATGCGCTTGCGCACCATCCACAGGTTCGAGAGTGCGAACATCACCTGCAGCTGGTGGGTGTTCTTGGCCAGCCCCCGATAGCGCGTCTTGCGATGGCCGAACTGGCATTTGATGACCCGAAACGGGTGCTCCACCTTGGAGCGGATACGCGCCTTGATCTGTTCGAGCTTCTCGAGCATCGCCCCCAGCGGCGTAGTCTTGTCCAGCGCCCGGCGCTTGCCCGGGCGCATCGCCACATGCCAGTTCACTGGGATGTCTTGGGTCTCGGCCCGCTTGTTCACGCCCTGGTAGCCCGCATCGGCAAAGACATCGGTTTCTTTGCCGTGCAGCAGCGCATGTGCCTGGGTGACGTCGTGCGCGTTGGCCGCCGTGCCCACCACCGTATGCACCAGGCCCGAGTCGGCATCCACCCCGATGTGGCATTTCATGCCAAAGTGCCATTGGTTGCCTTTCTTGGTCTGATGCATCTCGGGGTCGCGCGTGCCGGTGCTGTTTTTGGTGGAGCTGGGTGCGGCAATCAGGGTGGCATCGACCACGGTACCGGTCTTGAGCAGCAGGCCGCGCTGAGCGAGCACGGCGTTGACCGCTGCCAGGATCTGCGTGCCCAGGTCGTGGGCTTCAAGCAGGTGGCGAAAGCGCAGGATGGTGCTCTCGTCAGGCAAGCGGCTCATGCCCGCATCAAGCCGGGCGAATTCGCGGTACAGCGGGATGTCGTGCAGGGCTTCTTCCATCGCCGGGTCGGAGTGGCCGAAGAATTGCTGCAGCAGGTGAATGCGCAGCATGACTTCGGGGGCAAAGGGTGGACGCCCGGTCTTGCCGCTTGGCGTGTGCGGCGTGATCAGAGCGAGCAGTTCCGACCACGGAATCACCCGGTCCATCTCCTCGAGAAACTCCCGCTTGCGGGTGCGCTTCGGTGCAAGTTCAAATCCGGTCGTGGCAAGACTGATCTGTTTCATTTCGTCTCAACGGGCTCGGCCATCGGTCGGATGACTTTTGCAGAGATTCC
>DYLI01000231.1 GCA_020722165.1 Halothiobacillus neapolitanus
GAAAGCTGGCGTTGTCGTGCCGGCAATCCCTGGCGGCAGACTGTCGCAGTGGGTCACTGATAGTGCCGCGCTGCCGCCGGTTCGGCCCGTCATCACTTGGACGCCGCAGGCAAGCCCGCTGGCGCCCGAGGGCGGTGGGCTTGCAGTGCAGTGGTGATCAAATCGGCTTGAGCTTGCCGAGTTGTCGGATGCCGAGAATCAATTTGATTTCGTCCAACAACCCGAACTTTTCCAGCTTTTTGATAATTGACGCCCTGCGATCCGACTTGATATTCCGAACTTCTCGCTGGCAGACGCCGAGGGATTCTGTCAGATCGCCGTTTGCGTCGCCAAAAATCGACCAGTCGGCATCGGTAATTCCTATTTTCTCGAAAACCTCCTGGATGCGGCTTCGCGTTTCTTCCTGATCGTGCTCCGCATCTGCATCTATATTGCCGAGCTCGGTGCGAGCATTGCCCTCGTTATCGGCTTCGTCATCAAAAATTTCGGTTGTTTTCACGGAGTAGCATTGCTGCACCATTTCAAACCGAGAATATTCGGAAATCCGATGGAATAGGGTCACCTGATCCATCCGCGACTCGTCCCCGCTAATCCCCCTGCGTTTGATGTGCTCCAAAACACAGCAAACGACTTCCTGTGCGCGGTCTTCAACATGATCCAGAGGCCCGCCGGAATTAAATGCCGGTTCGTTGCGCCAGCGGCGCGCGGCGCGCAGCGCTTCGCGGTAAAGCGACTCAGCGCCCCAGGTTTGCAGCGGGGTGCGTGAGAGTTCATTTTTCATTTTCATTCTGGTGTTGGTGTGGTGTTGGTGGTTTCAGATCTCGATCTGTAGCTGCGATTCGAGATTCAGCCTGCGCTGCCGTTGCAGCGGCACACCGGGCAGCACCACAGAAATTGAGCGCGCAGCCCAAATTCCGAGCAGCACAACAAAATTGATAAACTGCCGCACGAACTCACCACCCTGCGATTTGATTTTCTGGGCCATTTTTTCCAGCGCCAGTTTTGCATGTCGAGCAACAACAAGGCCGCCGCGGGCCGCGGTTTTTTGTTTGCGTGACAGCAGGAATGCCAGCCTGCGACCCGCTCGGCCAAGCGGCCAGGTTTTCAAAAATGCGCTTGCCGAATTGCAAAAGTCGCGCCAGATGAAAGCGGGCTTTTTGTCAGGCAAGCTGTGGATGATGCGCATGGCACGAATTTCTGATTTGGTCAGTTTGATTTCCACGTTCATTTTGGCCCCCTACATTGCAGTGGGCACAATTTTTTCAGCGCGCGCCCGTAATGTCGAATATCAACCAATAATCATCGAATAATCAACATCGTCGTTTGTTTGCCGCCGTTTTCCATATCTGTGTGTGTGATACAGGAGCAGGAATATGGCAGACGAACAACAAACAGCGGCACGCGCCCGCCAAACCGAGGCCCTGCGCCGGGCCATGGGTGCGGAAATCCTCACCCCGCTCGATGACCC
>DYLI01000059.1:0-5495 GCA_020722165.1 Halothiobacillus neapolitanus
TTGCTTGCACAAAGAAAGTCACCAAAGAAATGCACCCCAACGATGCTGCCCTTCGGGCAAGCCACGAACCAAGCCGCAAAAGCGAGGCCGTCCCGACGCGACATCCATGTCGCGGCGGAACTAAATGCGCCATCCATGGCGCTTTTACCTCACTTTTGCAGCTCGGTTCGCGGCAGCATCGAAAAGGGGAAGTGAAACCCAAACCAAAATCCAAATCCGCGCCTTTGGCGCAAATGTCCATCAAACCTTCGTTTTGCCTACGAAAAAAATACTCAGTCTCCCAGCTCATCCGCCAACAACAACCACCTTTCCTCCACTTCAGCCAAAGCCGCATCCACCTGTGTTTTCTGCGCCAAAGTCTGCATCAAGCGCGCCTTGTGCGCCTCCTCGTAAATCGCCGCCTCACTTAAGGCTGCACTCAACGCCGTCTGCTCGGCACTCAAGCGCGCCACGTCTGTCTCCAGCTTGGCCAAAGCCTGACGCATCGGCTGCTGTTTTTTGCGCAACTCGGCATCCAACCTACGCTTGTCCTTGCGCGCCGCTGCACTGTTTTCCGGCTCGGCTTCCTCGCCCTCAGGCTGCACACGCACCTTGTCCAAGGCCTCCTGCTCGGCCAACCAGCGGGGATAGTCGTCCAGGCTTTCTTCAAATTCAGTCACTTTGCCGCCACGCACCATCCACAAACGATCCGTCGTCGCACGCAGCATGTAGCGGTCATGCGACACAATCACCATCGCGCCCTCAAAATCCTGCAAGGCCAGCGCCAGCGCATCGCGCATTTCCAAATCCAGGTGGTTGGTTGGCTCATCCAAGAGCAAAAGATTCGGCTTTTGATACACCAACAGCGCCAACACCAAACGCGCTTTTTCCCCACCCGAAAACGGCGTTATCGGCGCCAAAGCCATATCGCCGACAAAAGCAAAACTGCCCAAATAATCGCGCAACACCTGCTCGGCCACTTGCGGATGCTCGTGGCGCAAATGCTCCAGAGCCGACCATTCCGGGCGCAACTGCTCCACCTGATGCTGCGCAAAATAGCCGATACGCAACTCTTGAGCGGGTACGCGCTCACCCGAAAGCGGCGCAATATCGCCCGCCAACAACTTAATCAGCGTCGATTTACCCGCCCCATTCACCCCCAGCAAACCAATCCGATCACCCGGTGCCAAGGAGAACTTCACTCCCGAAAAAAGCGCTGTCCCGCCATACCCCCCACTCACGTTATTCAGCTGCAACAGCGGATGCGGCAATTTATCCGGCGTGCGCATTGAGAACGTAAACGGCGAATCCGCATTCACCGCCGCCACCAACTCCATACGCTCCAAAGCCTTCACCCGGCTTTGCGCCTGCCGCGCCTTGCTCGCCTTGGCCTTGAAACGCTCGACAAAACTCTTGATATGCGCCACTTCGCGCTGCTGCCGCAAATACGTCGCCTGCTGTCCCGCCAAGCGCTCGGCGCGCAGGCGCTCAAACGCGCTGTAATTGCCACTGTAAAGATTCACCGCACCCTGCTCGAAATGAATCACATGCGTACACACACCATCCAAAAAGTCACGATCATGCGAAATCAGCAACAAACTGCCGCGATAAGACTTCAACCAGCCCTCCAGCCAAACCACCGCCTCCAAATCCAAATGGTTGGTCGGCTCATCCAACAGCAACAAATCCGAACGACACATCAACGCCCGCGCCAGATTAAGCCGCATCCGCCAGCCGCCGGAAAACGAAGCAACTTCGCGCAACTCCTGCCCTGGCAAAAAGCCCAAGCCATGCAGCAAACGCGCCGCATGACTCGGCGCGTCATAACCGCTAATCGCATCAAACTGCCCATGCAACTGCGCCAAACGCAAACCATCATCAGCAGCTTCAGCGACCAATAATGCCGCCTGCACCGCGCGCAACTCTTCGTCACCATCCAGCACATACTCCAGCGCCGGGCGCGGATCGGCAGGGGTTTCCTGTGCCACGTGCGCCACCACCCACTCACGCGGAAAGCTCGCCTCGCCCGCATCCGCGCCCAGCTCGCCGCGTAATAACGCAAAAAAGCTCGACTTGCCGCAGCCATTCGCCCCCGTCACCCCCACACGCTGGCCGGGGTAAACCTGAAAACTCGCCTCACTAAACAACAACTTTGCGCCGCGACGCAGCGCCAACCCGGAAACCTGAAGCATATTTTTCCTGTTTTGTTACATCGTTCCGATCAATTCGGTGACGCATGGTAAAGGGGCACGCTCCTACGTCAAATTTGAACGTGTATCTTTGTCAGCATGGTTTAGAAAAAAAGCATTTTTTTAATTATTGGGTTAGGCTTAAGGTTGGATTGTTCGACATCAACTCTAAAGAGGCAACCATCATGAAAGCTCGCATTGTTTTACTTCCTGCATTAATCGCTGCACTTGCTCTTGGCGGGTGCGCATCGACCCAGCAAGCCGTTCAAGACAACCCTAATACATCGATAGGTGCTGGCCTCGGTGCTGTCGGTGGAGCCCTCATTGGCAGCGGTGTCGCAGGAAAAGGACGACGCACAGAAGGTGCTGCCATTGGAGCCGTTGTAGGTGCGCTGGCTGGTGGTGTAATCGGTAACCGCATGGATGAACAGGAACGTGCTTTGCGTCAGTCCTTAGCCAACAACAACGTGGATGTCGAACGTCGCGGCGATAACATCGTGCTGGTTTTCCCCGACAACATCACCTTTGCTACTGGCAGCTCGCAAGTCAAGCCAGAGTTCAGAAGCGCGTTAGACGACGTGGCTCAGTCTCTGCAACAATACCCCAACACGCGCATTCAAATTGCGGGGCATACCGACAATGTTGGCTCGTCCAATACCAACCAGCGCCTGTCCGAGGACCGGGCTTTCAGCGTACGCAATTATTTAAGCATGCGTGGTGTATCTAATCAGCGCATGTCAGCGGTGGGCTACGGTTCAAGCTATCCGGTCGCCAGCAACAACACCGCATCAGGGCGTGCACAAAATCGCCGCGTGGAAATTACTATCCAGCCGACCCAATAACGTCCAGGCTGCATCAATATCGACCCGCCGCTGGCGGGTTTTTTTATGCGCACTCAAATGATGCCACGCTCAGCCAAGGACACCGGCTCACCATCGCCCACCACAAAATGATCAAGCAAACGTACATCCAGCAAGGCCAGCGCATCACGCAAACGGCGGGTAATCGCTTCATCGGCCGCGCTTGGCTCCGCCACACCAGAAGGATGGTTGTGCGCCACAATCAAAGCTGCCGCGTTGTGCTGCAAGGCGCGGCGCACCACTTCACGCGGATGCACACTGGCTTCTGCAATCGAACCCAAAAACATCTCCTCCGCCGCCAGTAAGCGGTGACGGGTATCCAAAAAAAGCACCAGAAACACCTCGCGCGGCTGATCACGCAAGCGCGCCGACAAATACGCACGCACCGTTTCCGGCGAGCTAAACGCCTCACCGCGCTCCAGACTTTCGCGCATGTGGCGGCGCGCCATTTCCAGCACGGCCTGCAACTGCGCATACTTGGCATCGCCCAAGCCCAAGCCGGTACAAAACTCCGTGCGTGTGGCTTTCATCAAGGCACGCAGGCCGCCGAAGGTAGTCAATAGCTCACGCGCCAAATCCACTGCCGATTTCCCTGTCACCCCGGTACGCAGAAAAATGGCCAGCAATTCGGCATCGGATAACGTGGACGCACCATGCTTAAGCAGTTTCTCACGCGGCCGTTCATCTTCCGGCCAATCGGTAATTGCCATTCTTTTCTCACAGGTTTAAGTTTGCTGACGAGTGTAGCCATGACCCGTTAAACTGCACACATGGTTTTTTTGGAGGCTGCACGATGAATACATCCACAATGAATTTTACCGAAGAGGCTTTACTGCTTCCCGTTGAAGCGCGCATTGCCTTGGTGGATAAATTGCTTGAGAGCATCAACCCGCATGGAGGCCAAGCTCTGGACGCATTCTGGGCCGAAGAAGCGGATAAGCGTGCCATTGAAATTGAGTCGGGTGCTGTTCGCGCTTTGAATGGTGAAAAAGTCTTCGCTCAAATCCGTCAACGTCTGGCAGGCGCATGAACTTCGTCTTTCACCCCGAAGCCGAGCGTGAACTCAATTCGGCCGTTGAGCATTACGAACATATTCAGCCCGGCCTAGGGTTGCTATTTCTTGAAGAAGCCTACGCCGCCGTTGAGCGCATCTGCGCCTACCCGCAAGCCTGGGCACGCTTGTCCAAACTCACGCGCCGCTGCCTGACCCAGCGCTTTCCCTATGGCGTTATTTATCAATTGCTAAACGACCAGATACTGATTCTGGCCGTAGCGCACCTAAACCGCATCCCCGGTTACTGGAGTGAGCGCATCAAGACCCGACCCACAGCATGACCCTGCACAACAAACACATCCTCTTAGGCATTTCCGGCGGCATTGCAGCCTACAAAGCTTGCGAACTTACTCGCCGCCTGCGCGACGCGGGGGCGGAAGTGCGCGTGGTTATGACTGAAAACGCCACGCGCTTCGTCACCCCGCTAACCCTGCAAGCGCTTTCCGGCAACCCGGTGCGCGTGTCGTTATGGGATGAAGCCCACGAAGCCGCCATGGGGCATATCGAACTGGCGCGCTGGGCAAACGCTATTCTTATCGCCCCGGCCAGCGCCGACGTGATGGCGCGCCTCGCCGCTGGCATGGCCGATGACCTGTTGAGCACGCTTTGTCTGGCCAGCGAAGCACCATTGCTGCTCGCTCCGTCCATGAATCGGGTCATGTGGGCGCACCCCGCCACCCAAGCCAATGTGCAGACACTCATCCAGCGCGGGGCGCGCATTCTCGGCCCAGCCTCCGGCGAGCAAGCCTGCGGTGAAGTCGGGGTAGGACGCATGTTGGAGCCGATGGAGCTTCGTACTCAGCTCCACGCAATCCTTACTCCGCAAGCACAAACGCTCAACGGCAAGCGCGTGGTCATTACCGCCGGAGCCACCCGTGAAGCGCTCGACCCAGTGCGCTTTATCAGCAACCGCAGCTCCGGGCGCATGGGCTACGCCGTCGCGACAGCCGCCCGCAATGCTGGCGCTGAAGTGGTGCTCATTAGCGGCGTGACCAACCTGCCCGCTCCCCAAGGTATTAGGCGCATCAGCGTAGAAACGGCCTTGCAAATGCGCGAGGCCGTGCATCGAGCCATGCCCTGCGACATCTTTATTGCCACCGCCGCCGTGGCCGACTACCGCCCCGCTGAACCGGCGCTGCAAAAAGTCAAAAAACACGCCGACACATTCACCTTAGAGCTGGTGAAAAACCCCGACATCCTCAGCGAAGTCGCCGCATTGGCACAACGCCCCTTCAGCGTAGGTTTTGCCGCTGAAACCGAGCATCTTGTAGCGCACGCCCGTGCCAAGTTGCAGCGAAAAAACCTCGACATAATTGCCGCCAACCTAGTAGGTGAAGGCTTGGCCTTTGACCAAGCCGACAACGCCTTAACCGTAATGTGGGCGGATGGGCAGATCGAACTGGCACAAGCCGA
>DYLI01000059.1:5595-9676 GCA_020722165.1 Halothiobacillus neapolitanus
ATGCACAACATCCAGCTTAAAATTCTCGACCCTCGCATCGGCAACAGCATTCCCCTGCCCGAATATGCCACCGCAGGCTCTGCAGGGCTGGATTTACGCGCCTGCTTGGAGACCGCCACAACCCTTGAACCCGGCCAGACCACGCTGATTCCCACCGGCCTTGCCATCCACATTGGCGACCCGGGTCTTGCGGCCGTGATTCTTCCGCGCTCCGGCCTTGGTCACACACATGGCATTGTGCTTGGCAATTTGGTGGGCTTGATCGACTCAGATTACCAAGGTCAACTATTTGTCTCGGTATGGAATCGCGGCCATAGCGCGTTCACCATCGACATTGGCGAGCGTATGGCACAACTGGTCTTCGTGCCAGTCGTGCAAGCACATTTCGAATTGGTGGATGATTTTCACGCCACAGACCGTGGCACGGGCGGTTTTGGCTCGACCGGACGCACTTAATTTTCATTCAATAAAGGACACCGCCATGGACTTATCCCTCGCCCAAAACACCGCCAAGGTTCTGATTGAAGCCTTGCCTTACATTCAAAAGCTCAATAACAAAAGCGTAGTGATCAAATTCGGCGGCAACGCCATGGTGGATGAGGCGCTGCAAAATGCCTTCGCCCAAGACATTGTGCTGCTCAAGCAAGTCGGCATTGACCCGGTGGTAGTGCATGGCGGTGGCCCTCAAATCAACCAAGTTCTTGAAAAAATTGGGAAAAAAGGCGAGTTCATTCAAGGTATGCGTGTCACCGACCGCGAAACCATGGACGTGGTGCAAATGGTGCTCGGCGGCCTGGTGAACAAGGACATCGTGGCGCTGATTAACCGTCACGGCGGGCGCGCGGTGGGCTTAACCGGGCGCGACGCCGGTTTGGTGCGCGCACGCAAACTGACCATGACGCACAAAACGGCCGACATGGACGAACCGGAAATCATCGACCTTGGGCATGTTGGCGAAGTCGCCAGCATCGATCCGTCAATCCTTAAAGTCCTTGAAAAGAAAGATTTTATTCCAGTGATTGCCCCGATTGGCGTGGGCGATGATGGCACCGCCTACAACATCAATGCCGATGTGGTAGCTGGAAAACTGGCGCAAGTTTTACAAGCCGAAAAGCTGCTGTTGCTCACCAACACCCCCGGCGTACTCGATAAACAAGGCAAGCTACTGACCGGGCTTACCGCAGCCGATGTGGAAGCTTTGATTGCCGATGGCACGATTTATGGCGGCATGTTGCCAAAGATTGAATTTGCCCTTGATGCCGTGCGCGGCGGGGTCAAAACCGTGCAGATCATTGACGGGCGCGTGCCGCATGCCGTGTTACTGGAGCTTCTCACTGACAAAGGTGTGGGGACATTGATTCGCGGCTAAGCGCCGTTACTTTCTGGCACAACGCCACCATGCAGGTTAGACGATGGTGGCGTTGGACTTGACGGCAAAAAAGAATCCGTGACGAGGGCTTCAGGGGTCTGTCGCTCCTCGCATTCTCAAACATATCTGCCTAGCGAGTGCAACACTTATACACAAGTAAACCCTTCTTTTCATCTAACTCGTTGATTTGACTTGAATACATTAATAACCGCCCAAGAAACATACTAACTCATTGATTTATATCTACTTATACTTTATGGATAAAATATGACCAGACTACTTCGAACCTCGATTTAATGCGGGATAGGTGGGTTCAAACGCAAAACACTCACAATTTTATCCACAGCTTTTGGGGATAAAAGCAAACTTCCTGAGCGAACAACGACTTATGCCATATTGGTATCAATCAGAATTCAATAATCTGCCTATATCGTGCTTTGGCCATTGACCTCGAAACCTACATGCGAGACTCAAAGATGAATGATATGACCCCGCTGCACGCCCTGCGCAGCTACCTTGCAAGCGTAATCGTCGGCCAGCACGCCTTGCTCGACCGCTTATTGATTAGCCTATTGACGGGTGGGCATTTGCTAGTGGAAGGCTTGCCCGGCCTGGCCAAAACCACCGCCATTAAAACGCTGTCCGAAGGCGTTCACGCCAGTTTTCAACGCATTCAATTCACGCCCGATCTTTTACCCTCGGATTTGACCGGTGCGGAAATTTACGACCCGGAAACCCATCAGTTCAACTTCCGCGCCGGGCCGTTGTTTCATGAAATCGTACTCGCCGACGAAATCAACCGCGCCCCCGCCAAGGTGCAGGCTGCACTGCTCGAAGCCATGCAGGAGCATCAGGTGACCATCGGCGGCGTGTCCTACCCGCTGCCCGAGCTGTTCATGGTCATGGCCACACAAAACCCGCTCGACCAGGCCGGAACCTACCCGCTGCCCGAAGCACAGCTCGACCGTTTCCTACTGCATGTGGTGCTCGATTACCCCAGCGAGAGCGAAGAGCTGGAGGTGTTGCGCCGCCACCGTGCGGGTACATCAACCCGCATTGCAGCGCCGCAGATTGATGTCGCCTGGGTGCTGAATGCGCGCCGCCGCGTGGCTGCGGTGCATATCGCGCCCGAACTCGAAGCATGGATCGTGCGTCTGGTGGCCGCCACCCGCACCATGGCGGTGCATATCCCCGCAGCCGCCGGGCAGATCGAATGCGGCGCGTCCCCGCGTGCTTCACTGGCTTTGGCACATGCCGCGCAAGCCTTGGCCTTTCTGCGTGGGCGTGATTTCGTCACCCCCGAAGACCTGCTCGACATGGCGCCCGATGCTCTGCGCCATCGCCTGCTACTCAGCCCGGTCGGCCAACTCGCCCGCGTCAACCGTGACGCACTGATTGCCCAGTTGTGTGATGCGCTTCCGATTGCTTAATTTTTTTGGGCTTGAAAAGTTCGGCTGGCACCATCCCAAGGCTGAACCCAGCCTGTACGCGCCATTGCTTAGCGATCATGAGCTGGCGGAAATTGCCGCGCTTGCCAGCGAAGCTCCAGCAGGGCGGCGCATGAGCGAACATCTGCAACGCGGCGAACAAGCTTCGCGCTTTCGTGGGGCGGGCATCGACTTCGAAGACCTGCGCCCCTACCAGCCCGGCGACGACCCGCGCCGCATCGACTGGCGCGTGACGGCGCGTTTGCGTAAAACCTTTGTGCGTATCTATGGCGAAACTCGCCAGGCCGCCGTGTGGACAGTGGTTGATCGCGGCGCGAGTATGCGTTTTGGCACGCACACACGCCTTAAAGCCGCGCAGGCCGCATGCCTCGCCGCACTAATTCTGAATGGCGCAAATCGCTCGCATGATGCGCTTGCCATCACCTTATTGGATGCTGAGCGGCACATTAGCTATCCGCCCCGCGCCGGGCGTGCGTCGCTCTACAGCGCGCTCGAAGCCCTACGCGCACCCTGCCCACCCGCGCCTGATACTGCACCCAGCCGCTGGACGAACCTGCTAGCCGAGCTTGAAATCAGTCTGCCGCAGGGCTCGCGTTTATGGATTTTTTCTGATTTTCTGGGTTTGAATTCGGCGGATGAACGCCTGCTTGAGCGCCTCGCTACGCGCGCCGACGTGCGTCTGGGCTTGATTGAAGACACAGCGGAAACGGACTTGCCCCAACTGGGTTCCATCCGCCTGATGGCAGGCGGCGCAGCACTCACTGTGGATACCCATGCCGCCGCATTACGCAATGCTTATGCGGACTATCACGCCGCACACCACGCACGTTTGCAGGCGCTAGCCTTGCGTTTGCGCGGGCATTTGCTTGTGGCGCGCAGCGATGAAAGCTTGCCACAACTCGCCACGCATCTTTTGAGCCATAGCGCATGAACGGCATGGCCGACATTATCCCGCCGCCCCCAGCGCATGATGGGCTTGCGGCGCTGCTTGCGCCCACCACCGCTTCAACGGGATGGCTGCTTGCCCTGTTGATCGTGTTCGCCCTGCTGCTGTCAGCATGGCTCATGCGCCGCCACCTGCTCGCCCGCCTGCGCCTCGCGCAAGCCAAACGCAGTCTGCGCGCCGGTCGTGTCGATGTCATCGAAAAGCTACTAAAAAAACACTTTACACTGGCGCAGCTACACCCGGCCAAACCACCCGTGAATGTCGATGCCGCCTGCTGGCGTGCATTGATTGAAGGACTGCATGAGGCGCGTTTTGGCA
>DYLI01000060.1 GCA_020722165.1 Halothiobacillus neapolitanus
GCCACCAACACATGCGCCGCTGCCGGACGTAGCGCGGGCATTAAAAACGGCTCCACCGAACGTCGCGACGCCCGCCCATAATGCGCCTCGGCACGATGCCAACGCTGCAAAAATGCCGCTAACGCCGCCCGCCAGTCCTGCCCGCTGGCTTGCGGTGCATGACCGAGCAACGCACGCAGCAACACGCCATCCGCTTCGCCCACACCCAGCGCCTCGCCCACGGCTTGATTCACGCGCACGCGCCATTGCTGGGCTGACGACTGGCGCATGGCGGCTGACGGTGTGTCTTCAGACAGCGCGCCGCCCATGTGTTGTTGCGCGGCCTCGCCACCCTCCACACCTGAACCGTCCCACCAAATATGGCGCTCCAACCCTTCGGACTGCGCCACAAACAACCCAAGCTGGCGTAAGAGGGCATTCACCTTGGTATCACACGCCTTCGACCAAACCTCCGGCTGGCCGGGCGGTGGGTCAAAATGCAGCAAAGCCGCATGCAGCGTGGTGTGCGCCAACCAAAAACGCAAAGCATCATCCGTCGCCGTGCGGCAATAATCCGTATCAAAACTTAGGGTTTGCGCCCCGCTTAGCACTGCGTAATCCAGGTTTTCTTCCACTGACAATTCCAGAAAACTTGCTAACCGCCCCAGCACCGGGTGAGTTCGACTCAACGTGTGCTGAATAGGCGCAAGACGCATGGCTTGTTTATTCATCGTTCAAATCCCCCCTAACCCCCCTTTTTCAAAGGGGGGAATAAAAACAAGGTGTCGAGCGCTTCCACTTCCCCCTTTGAAAAAGGGGGATCAAGGGGGATTTGCAGCCGATAACTCCAACATCCAACAGGCAGCTAAGCATGGGAATCCTGTGCCACCGCCCAATCATCAAACGCATCCAGCGCATACAAACTCTCACTCAAACGCTCACGCAAGGTACGCACCAGACGCTCGCCCATGACCGGATCAAACGCAGCGGCCAAACGCAACAAGGCGCTAGCTGATGTTTTGGCCGCCGTCTCATCCTGCACATCCAAAGCCTGCGCACGCACCAAGGCGGCATCCAGCACCGCCCAGCGTGCATCCGCATCCTCCGGCAACTGCGGCTTATCCATCGCCAGCAGCGCATCCAGATCAAGCGCCGGGCGTTGCAAATAAGCCAGCAACAACATGCCCGCCACCTCACCCACACAGGCGATCAGCCCAGGCTCCAGCAATGTTTCATCATCGCCAAACTTACGCAAAGCACGATCCGCAAACACCCAACTGCGCGGACTAGGAAAGGCATACACATTCGCGCGTTCAGGAAACACCATCAACAAATCAGGCCGCTGACGCAAAAAGCTCTGCAAACGCGCATCCACACCCGCACTCGCCGCCCACGCAAGCCAATCTTCAATGAGCGGTTCCAGCTCCACATGCGTAAAGCGATTGGCCAAGGGCGCAGGCATGGCATAGGTCACGCCCCGGTCGCCCAGCCGATTGCCCGCCGCCAGTATCGCCCAGCCCGCAGGCAGCCGGTAATCGCCCAAGCGTCGATCAAGAATCAACTGATATGCCGCCGCCGCGACTTGCGGCAAGGCGGCATTGATCTCATCCAGAAACAGCACGCCGCGCGCGCCATGGCGCACTTCATCTGGCAACATGGACGGAATCGCCCACTCCACCCGTCCCTCTTTTTGAAACGGCATGCCGCGCAAATCCGAAGGCTCAAGCTGCGACAGACGCAGATCGATCATCGGCACAGCGCACGCCCGCGCCGCCTGCGCCACCAGCGCCGACTTGCCCACACCCGGCGCGCCCCACAGCATCAGCGGGGTATGCTCACCGGACTGAGCCGCCAAAATTTCCCGTTCGAGCAGACAAGCAAGCGTTGCAGCACGCATCGATGACCTCCTGAAATCCACCACCCAACAACATGACCAAATGGCAATGTTGCCCCCATGTTGCGCCAAGATTGCACGCTCAATATGCACACCACGGCATAACCAATGCCGCAAACTGACAACGAGGTCAACACCATGAAAACGTCACGTATGAAAACAACCAACCGCACCCTGATGATTGCCGCCTTGATTGGCGCACTTGGCACTGGCAGCGCATTTGCCGCCAGTGGCAACATCTACCCGGATGAGGTCAATAGCAGCTCCATCAAACTGCCCAAGGGGGCAAGCAAAGACCAAACCAGCCTGAGCGCACTGGCAACCGTACCCCAGGCGCAAGCCGAAGCTGCCGCCCTGGCGGCTCAACCTGATGGCAAGGTTGTCCAATCCAAGCTGGAAAACGAAGAAGGATACCTTGTCTGGCAAGTGGATGTTGAACACGGCAAGATGACCATCCAGTTCAGCGTGGACCCCGGCACAGGCCAGATTCTTGCCGCCGAGGCGGATAAGTATGATGGCAACGACCATGATGCGGATCAGAAAAAAACAGTGACTTTTTAAGTTAGTCTCAATGGCGCGTTAAGCCAACAACAACCGGCCTTGGTGCCGGTTTTTTTGCAAGTACAATCAGGAGCACCGCATGAACACGCATACCCACGATACATCTCTGGAGCTATGGAGCAAAGTCCCGGAAATCACGTTGTATTTCTGGATCATCAAAATGTTTTCCACCACGGTCGGCGAAACCTTCGCCGATTTTCTGAATGCCGATCTTGGCATGGGTCTGAGCGGAACCTCGCTCGTCATGGGCGCAGTCCTCGTGCTTGCCTTGGGCATCCAAATGGCGGCCAAGCGCTACTCGCCGCCCAAATACTGGTTCACCGTGGTACTCGTCAGCGTTGTGGGTACGCTGATTACCGACAACCTTGTCGATAACTATGGCGTTTCACTGCAAACACTCAGCATCGTCTTCAGCCTCGCGCTCGCCGCCTGCTTCATCGGCTGGTATGCCAGCGAAAAAACCTTGTCCATTCATAGTATTACCAGCACCCGCCGCGAGGCGTTCTACTGGCTCACCATTCTTGTAACTTTTGCCCTTGGCACCGCCGTCGGCGATCTGGTGGCTGAAACCCTGCAACTTGGCTACCTGAACTCCACCTTGGCCTTTGCCATCATCATCGCTCTGGTGGCCTTTGCGCATTACGGCCTGAAAATCAACGCCGTATTGACATTCTGGGTGGCCTATATCCTGACCCGCCCACTCGGCGCATCCTTTGGCGACTGGCTCTCCCAACCGCTCAGCAACGGTGGCCTGGGTCTTGGCACAGTCGGCACCAGCGCACTGCTGCTCACGATCATTGTCAGCCTGGTCGCGTACCTGACCATCACCCGCAAGGACGCGATTCGTCTGAATTAACGCGCATCCGACAAAACCATACCCGCCCGGCTTATGCCGGGTTTTTTATGCCTCGCGCAATGGCAAACGCAGGCGCGCCGTCAAACCGCCTCCAGGCGTTGCGGCGAGCGCCATAGCGCCGTGATGCGCGGCAACCACCGCACGCACCAGCGCCAGCCCCAGCCCGCTGCCGGGCAGCGTGCGCGCCGCATCACCGCGACTAAAACGCTCGGTCATGCGCGCGTGCAAATCCGCCGGAATCCCTGCGCCGTGGTCGATCACTTCGATCACGGCATGCGCATCATCCCGATACACGCGCACCGCAATCGCCACCTCGGCCGCCGTGTGTAACATGGCGTTGTCCAAAAGATTGGCAAACGCCTGAGCCAACAAGGGCGCGCTGCCGCTCACGGGCAAATCGTCGGCAATCTCGACCGTAAACGGCCTTGCCGCAGCCTCGGCTTCATCGGCATACAAATCGGCAATCCGCCGCAGCAGCGGGCTTAAATCAAAGGGTTCAGGCGCAGGAATGGCGCTACCCGCCTCCAGCCGCGCAATGGCGAGCATGACCTCAAAACTACGCATCAACTCGTCGGCATCGGCAATCGCCGCCTGCATGACGCGCCGGTCATCCTCGGGTGTACCTGCGTCACGCAAGGCCAGTTCCAGGCGCGTTTTGAGGCGGGACAAAGGCTTGCGCAAATCATGTGCGACATTATCCGACACCTCGCGCATTCCGTTCACCGCCTGCTCAATGCGTTCCAGCATGGCGTTCAAGTGACGCGCCAACACATCGAACTCATCATCGCGCTCGCTAAGCCCAACCCGCGCCCCCAGCGCCCCCTGCATGATGGCGGCTGTGGTGTGGTTAATTTCTTCAACGCGCCCAAGCCAACGCCGCCCCAGCGCCAAGCCCAAAGCCAAAGACAAACCCGCAGCCAACAGCAACAAGGCCAAGGCGACCCAAGGCAACACATCGCGCATATCCTCCAAATGCCCGGCTTCCTGCGCGATCAATAAACGCGAACCGTCGGGCAAGACGCTGGCAATCGCCGGCAACTTGGCATCTTCATCACGATCCAGCGCAGAATCAGTAAAATGCAGCACGATTTGATGCACCCTGCCATCGGTTGGCAAGCCCTCAGGCCAAGCCTCAATCGGGCTGCCAATCTGCACTCCATCGGCGGTCAGCAGCACATAATCACGCAAACGCTGCGTGCCCTGCATATGCGCCGCCAAGGCTTGAACGCGCTCAAGCAACAAGGGTTGGGGCAGTTCGCGCAAGCTTGCAAGCTCGTGACTCAAACTGGCTTCAATATCCAGCTGCACATAGCGATAGGTTGTCCAAAACAAAGCCAGCAAGGCCAAAGCCAACACACCGACTTGCAGCAAGGCGTAGCGCAAGGCCAGTCGCATGGCGCTGGTACGCAGCACCCGCGTGCGCTGTTTGAACCAGGTCAGCATGATTCCGCCCCCAAACGATAGCCAAAGCCGCGCAAGGTATGCAGCAAGGGCGGATCAAAATCACGGTCAATCTTGGCGCGCAAGCGGCTAATCTGGCTGTCCACCACATTGGTTTGCGGGTCAAAGTGCATATCCCAAACCTGCTCCAGCAGCATGGTGCGCGTCACCACACGCCCCGGACGACGCATCAAATACTCCAACAAACGCAACTCGCGCGGCTGAAGCTGGATACGCCGCCCCGCCCGCGTGACGCGATGATGCTCAAGATCAAGCTCCAAATCCGCCACCCGCAATAGTGTGGACACCACCGCCTCGCCGCCTGGCCGCACGCGGCGCGCTAGCACCTCAATGCGCGCCAGCAGCTCGGAAAAGGCATACGGCTTGACCAAATAATCATCGCCGCCCGCCCGCAAACCCTCGATCCGCTGATCGACCTGCCCCAAGGCCGACAACACCAGCACCGGCGTGTGCCGAGCGTCGGCGCGCAACATGCGAATCAGGCTCAAACCATCGCGCCCCGGCAACATGCGATCAACAATCAACACGTCATAGTCAACGTCCAAAGCCATACTCAAACCCAGCTTGCCATCACCTGCCACGTCCACCACATGCCCGGACTCCACCAAGCCCCGGCGCAAAAATTCCGCCGCCTGAGCATCATCTTCCACCACCAAAATACGCATATCCTGACCTCGTATCAGCACCATGCGAGCATTCGAGTATTATGCGCCGCATGAATATTCCCGACCTGATTCAAACCTACGGCTATTTTGCGGTATTTATCGGCACCGTGCTTGAAGGCGAAACTGTGCTGTTGCTCGCCGGCTATGCCGCGCATCAAGGCTTGCTCAATCCATATCTAGTGTTTCTGGTCGCGTGGCTGGGCGCGACCTTGGGCGATCAGTTTTATTTCTGGCTGGGTCGCCGCCACGGGCAAGGACTGATGCAGCGCTTCCCCAAGCTACAGCGCAAAATCGAAAGCGCCCTGCATCTCATCGAAAACCACCCGCGCAAGGCTATTTTCAGTATGCGATTTATCTGGGGCTTGCGCACCGCTATGCCGATTGCATTGGGCATAAGCCGCGTGTCTTGGCCTTTGTTTATCGTGCTGAATATCATTTCTGCGCTGGTATGGGCCGCGCTCATCACCAGCTTGGGCTATATATTTGGCGCAGCTCTGTCGGCATGGCTAGGCGAGATACACCATTATGAACATTGGCTTGTACTGGCGCTTGTGCTGCTTGCCCTATTCACTTGGCATGTTTACCGCAACCGCAACAAGGCCGGATCATGAGCCACACCATCCACCCCTTTGCCCATCTACACGCTTGGCAGCGCCTTGCACTGGCTAGCGCCGCAGGCTTCATCGTGGCGCTTGCCCTGCAAGCCCAAGACCTTGTCAAGGGCTGGGAAAGCCAGCTTTTAATTAGTTGGCTGGCTGCGGGCAGCACCTTTCTTGTCGTGCATATTTTGGGACTGGGTCGGCTCAATGCACATCTTTCCCGCTGGCGGGCGCAACGCGACGACCCCGGCGCAGCAGCCATTTACCTGCTCTTGCTCGTCACCGTTTTCGTCAGCTTTGCCGGAATCTTGCTCATCAGCGAAGCCGCCAACACCTCACAGGGATGGAGTCGCGGCGGGCATATCGGCCTGGCGCTGGGTGCCATGGCCATCAATTGGCTCCTCGTTCAAGCGGTGTTCACCCTACATTACGCTCGTCTGTATTACGCACCCAACCAAGCCACCCCCAACGCAAGCGACACGATCGGCGGCCTAATCTTCCCCGGCGGCGAGCCTCCCGGCTACACCGATTTTGCCTATTTTGCGCTCGTCATCGGCATGACTTCGCAAACCGCCGACATCAATATCGCCAACACCGCCATGCGCCGCCTCGCCATGCTGCACGGCATGACCGCGTTCGCCTACAACATCCTGGTTCTCGCCATGACGCTGAATTTATTGGCTGGAGCGCTAGGCTAAACATAGAATTTCATTATCAACAGCACATGCAACGGAGTCCCCATGTCCGCCCAAGATGCCGAATGGCAACATTGGCTACAAGATAACCTCGCAAGAAACTGCGCCCCAATAGAGCTTTACCAAATCATGCGCACCCACGGGTTTTCAGTGAGCACGATCAAAATCATGATGGGCACTGCTTACCCCACAGGCATCGAACTTAGCGAAGGTAAATCTGACATTGACCATCTCGCCATTTCCAAAGTCATGGACAACGCCAAACCTTTCCAAATCAACAAGTTCGACAGCGACTTAATCCAGCTTTACACCATCGAAGATTTCCTGACGGAAGATGAATGCGAAAAAATCATTCAACTCACCGAAAGCCAACTTCGTCCCTCCACCGTCACCCACTCCAACGGCGACTACGCATTTCGTACCAGTGAAACCTGCGACTTGGAAAGCACCAACGACAGCTTCGTCACCTATATCGACGAAAAAATTGCCCAAGCCCTAGGCATTCGCCTGCCCTACTCCGAACCCATTCAAGCCCAGCGTTATGCAGTGAGCCAAGAGTTCAAAGCGCACCACGACTATTTCCTGCCCGACACCGAAATATACAAAAAATTTGCCGCAACACTGGGGCAGCGCACATGGACATTCATGATTTACTTAAACGCCACCCCTAAAGGCGGGGGCACGCAATTCGCCCACCTTGGGCACACCTTCTACCCCAAGCCCGGCATGGCAGTCATTTGGAACAACCTCTTGCCCGACGGCACCCCTAATCGCAACACCTTGCACCACGGCATGCCGGTCGAAGCTGGCAAAAAAGTCATCATCACCAAATGGTTTCGAGAAAAAGGGCATGGCGAAATGTTTTACTGAAACTGTACTTAATGCGTTGAAAAAAGCCTCCTCAAAATACTGAGCGGTTAAGTGAAGGAGGGAGATTTCTACATTGACTCAAAATCAAGACTCAAAAAATCACATAGCACTTCTCTGCGTGACCGTAGCCACGCATGGCACTAGAATGCGTGACACTTTTGTTGCCAGAATACCAAGGAGATTGCCATGTCCGAAGCCCTCGAATCCAGCCTGCATGAAACCCGCGTTTTTCCGCCACCCGCTGAGTTTGCAGCGCGTGCGCGACTGAATGAAGAGCGTTTGAACGCGCTGTATCAACGCTTCGAGGCGGACTTTGAGGGTACATGGGCAGATTTGGCACGGGTTGAAATCGACTGGCAAACCCCGTTCACCACCATACTCAACAGCGACAACGCGCCGCATTACACATGGTTTGAAGATGGTCAGCTCAACGTCTCCTACAACTGTCTCGACCGTCATTTAGAAAAACGCGGCGACAAAATCGCCATTCGTTTTGAAGGCGACAAGGGCGACACGCGCGAAATCAGCTACCGCGAGCTGCACGCCGAAGTCTGTCAACTGGCCAACGGCCTGAAGTCACTCGGCCTGAACACGGGTGATCGCGTCGTGATTTATATGCCGATGATCGCCGAAGCCGTGGTTGCCATGCAGGCCTGCGCCCGCCTGGGGCTGGTGCATTCCATCGTGTTCGGCGGCTTTTCTGCCGAAGCGCTGCGCGACCGCATCAACGACGCTGGCGCACGTGTGGTCATTACAGCCGACGGCGGTTTCCGTGGCGGGCGCACCATTGCGCTCAAGGATGCGGTGGACAAGGCCATGGAACACGGCTGCCCCAGCATTGAAAAGGTCGTGGTTTTTCAACGCACCGGCCACGGTGTCACCATGAACGCACCGCACGACATCTGGTGGCACGAGCTGATTGCCGACTTGCCCGCCACCTGCGAGCCGGTCTTCGTGTCCGCCGAACACCCGCTGTTTTTGCTTTACACCTCCGGCTCCACCGGCAAGCCCAAGGGCATTCAACACTCCAGCGGTGGTTATTTACTCAACGCCATCCTGACCAACAAGTGGGTGTTCGACACTCAGGATAACGACGTATTCTGGTGTACTGCCGATGTGGGCTGGATTACCGGTCATAGCTATGTCGCCTACGGCCCGCTGGCGATTGGCGCGACCCAAGTGATTTTTGAAGGCATTCCCACCTTCCCCGATGCCGGGCGTTTCTGGAGCGTGGCGCAAAATCATGGCGTGACCATTTTCTACACTGCACCCACCGCCATTCGCTCCTTAATGAAAATGGGCGAAGACATTCCGGCGCAATACGATTTATCCAAACTGCGCCTGCTCGGCTCCGTTGGCGAGCCGATCAACCCGGAAGCCTGGATGTGGTACCACCGCGTGATTGGCCGCGAGCGCTGCCCGATTGTCGATACCTGGTGGCAGACCGAAACCGGCGCGCACATGATCGCGCCGATTCCCGGCGCGGTAGCGACCAAGCCCGGCTCCTGCACCCGCCCGCTGCCCGGCATCATGGCCGATGTGGTCGATGACCACGGCAACCCGGTCGATGCCGAACACGGCGGCTATCTGGTGATCAAAAAGCCCTGGCCGTCCATGGTGCGCACCATCTGGGGCGACGACGCACGCTTCAAGAAGACCTACTTCCCGGACTATTTCCCCGGCTACTACCTCGCCGGGGATTCCGCACGCAAGGATAGCGATGGCTACTTCTGGATCATGGGGCGCATCGACGATGTACTGAACGTCTCCGGCCACCGCCTCGGCACTATGGAAATCGAATCCGCCCTGGTCGCCCACCCGCGCGTGGCCGAAGCCGCCGTGGTCGGTCGCCCGCACGACATCAAGGGCGAAGCGATTGCCGCCTACGTGGTGCTCAAAGGCGAACGCCCAATGGGCGACGAAGCCGAGGCGATGGTGAAAGAATTGCGCGAATGGGTGTCCACGCAAATCGGCCCGATTGCCAAGCCGGACGACATCCGTTTCGGCGACAACCTGCCCAAGACCCGCTCCGGCAAAATCATGCGCCGCCTGCTGCGCTCACT
>DYLI01000061.1 GCA_020722165.1 Halothiobacillus neapolitanus
GTATCAGGTAGAATGTCGGCAATCTTTTTTTGACAGAGCGTGAATGATGGAACCTGTGAAGGTTGGCTTGTTAGGTCTAGGAACAGTCGGAGGCGGTACGGTCAATGTGCTGCGCCGCAATCAGGATGAAATTTCGCGTCGCGCCGGGCGTGGCATTGAAGTCGTTGCTGCGTCGGTGCGCTCGCTGGACGCGCCACGTATTTGCGATATGAACGGCATTCGTATGACGACGGATCCGTTTGCGGTGGTTAATGACCCTGAAGTGCAGGTGGTGTGCGTGCTCATGGGCGGCGAAGAACCCGCGCTTGAGTTGGTGATGCGTGCCATTGAACTGGGCAAGCCGGTGGTGACAGCCAACAAGATGCTGATTGCGCTGCACGGCAATGAAATTTTCCGCAAAGCGCAGGAAAAAGGCGTGATGGTGGCGTTTGAGGCGGCGGTTGCGGGTGGCATTCCCATCATCAAGGCCATTCGTGAAGGCTTGGCGGGTAATCGTATCGAATGGCTGGCGGGTATTATTAACGGCACAGGTAATTTTATCCTCACCGAAATGCGCGACAAGGGCAGCGATTTTGCCGAGGTGTTGGCCGAGGCGCAGCGTTTGGGCTACGCCGAAGCAGATCCGGCGTTTGATGTCGAAGGTATTGATGCGGCGCACAAACTGACCATTTTGGCTTCGATTGCCTTCGGTATTCCGCTGCAATTTGAAAAGGCCGCGATTGAAGGCATTACTGGCATTACGCGTGAAGACGTGGGCTATGCCGAGGCGCTGGGTTATCGCATCAAGCATTTAGGCATTGCGCGGCGCACCGACAAGGGTGTGGAGCTGCGTGTGCATCCGACTCTGATTCCTGAACGCCGCCTGATAGCCAATGTGGATGGCGTGAAAAACGCGGTGTTGGTAATGAGTGATGCGGTCGGTCCGACACTGTATTACGGCGCGGGCGCGGGGGCGGATGCGACGGCTTCGGCGGTGGTGGCTGACTTGGTTGATGTGGTGCGCACCATGACCGCCGATCCGGAAAACCGTGTGCCGCATCTGGCATTCCAAGCGGATGCGCTGCGCGATTTGCCCATTTTGCCACTATCCGAGGTGGAAACGGCGTATTACCTGCGCTTGACTGCCGAAGATCGTCCCGGTGCGCTGGCGGATATCACGCGCATTTTAGCGGATGAAGAGATTAGTATCGAGGCCATTCTGCAAAAGGAAGCGCCGGAAGATGAAACCGATATTCCGGTGATTATTTTGACCCATCGTGTGAATGAAGGGCGCATGGATAAGGCCATAGTCCGCATTGAGGCTTTGGATGCTATTAAGTGCAAGGTGGCGCGTATTCGTGTTGAGTCTTTGAATTAATTTTTGTTTTAGCCACAGAAGCCACAGAGGGCACAGAAGAATAGAGTTACAGACCATGAATTGATTATTGTGGTTTTAATGCTCTGTGCTCTCCGTGTTCTCTGTGGCTAGTATTTGAATTGTTTTCTGGAGTTTATTATGCCTTTTCGTCCCCGTTATACCGGTTTGATTGAACGTTACCGCGACCGCTTACCAGTATCTTCCGATACCCGCATTATTAGTTTGGGTGAGGGTAATACGCCACTTATTAAGCTACAGAATATCCCCAGGTTATTGGGTAAAAATGTCGATATTTATGTCAAATATGAAGGTTTAAATCCCACCGGTTCATTCAAAGATCGCGGCATGACCATGGCGGTGACCAAGGCCGTGGAAGCAGGCTCCAAGGCGATTATTTGTGCTTCGACCGGAAATACATCGGCTGCGGCGGCAGCGTATGCGGCGCGTGCCGGGATTACGGCGTTTGTGTTGATTCCCGATGGCAAAATCGCCATGGGTAAGCTGGCGCAGGCGATGATGTATGGCGCGATGACCCTGCAAATTCGCGGTAATTTCGATGACGGGATGCGTTTGGTCAAAGAAGTCGCCGACCATGCACCGGTGACTATTGTGAACTCGGTTAATCCCTATCGTTTGCAAGGCCAGAAAACTGCCGCGTTTGAAATTATCGAGGATCTCGGTCGTGCGCCGGATTATCACTGCTTGCCGGTGGGTAACGCGGGCAATATCACTGCGCATTGGATTGGATATTGTGAGTATTCCTCTGCCGCCGGTGCGCATGTCACCGACTCATGCGCGTTCTGTAATGGCGACTGCAAGTTTGCCAGCGGCGCGATTGTGAGCAATCGTCCGAAGATGATCGGTTATCAAGCAGCGGGTTCGGCGCCGTTCATGCGCGGGCATATGGTCGATCATCCTGAAACCATTGCCACGGCGATTCGTATTGGTCATCCGCAATCCTGGGATCGTGCCTGGAATGTCATGCAGGAATCCAACGGCTGGTTTGCTGAAGTGAGCGATGCGGAAATTCTGGCAGCCCAACGCATGTTAACGCGCCATGAGGGCGTGTTCTGTGAGCCGGCTTCAGCCGCATCGTTGGCGGGGCTGATGAAGGACATCAAGAGCGGCAAGATTGAAGAAGGCGCAACCATTGTGCTGACCTTGACCGGTAATGGCTTGAAAGACCCCGATACGGCGATTGCCCAGTGTCAGGGTGAAGACAAGGCGAGCATGGTGACCATTGATGCTACGTTGGATCAGGTCAAGGGTGCCATTTTGGACAATATGGCCTGACAGTCATGACAGCTTCAGTCGCACGCGAAACCCTGCTGAGTTACTGCGAGCAATTACTGCGTGTGGATGCGTTTGCAGATTACGCGCCGAATGGCTTGCAGGTTGAGGGATGTACTCGCGTTAAGCGCATCGTCAGCGGTGTGACGGCAAGCCAATCCTTATTGGATGCAGCGGTAGAGCAAGGTGCCGATACGGTATTGGTGCATCACGGCTACTTCTGGAAGGCTGAAGATGCGAGGGTGCTGGGTATGAAGCGCCAGCGCCTGGCGACTTTGTTGCGCCATGACATCAATCTTGTGGCCTATCACCTACCGTTGGATGGACATTCGATTTACGGCAATAACGCGCAGTGGGCGATGGCGCTGGGCTTGAAGGAAACGCAAGGCTTTTTGGGTGCGCCGAATGCTCGCATTGGCGTGCGCGGGGTGTTATCCGAAGCGCAGACGGGGGCGGCACTCAAGTTGAGTCTGGAACGCATTTTAGGGCGTGAAGTATTGCATATCCCTGCGCAGGGCTCTGGGAGACTGCTGCGTAGCCTCGGCCTGTGTAGCGGTGGAGCGCAAGGTCATATCGCCGAGGCGGCGGCTTTGGGGCTGGATGCTTATCTCAGCGGTGAGATTTCCGAACAAACGACGCATATTGCGCGCGAAATGGGTATGGATTACTTCGCCTGCGGGCACCATGCGACCGAGCGTTTTGGCGTGCGCGCTTTGGGCGAGCACCTGGCGGACACCTTTGGTATTGAGCATAATTTTTTGGATATACCGAACCCGGCTTGAATACATCGTGTTTTAAGCGTGTGCCACAGCCGTAAAACATGGGTATTTTATGAGGCTCTAATATGCCCATAAAAAATCCAAAGGCGAAAGCTGTGATTTCTGACTTGTCAGTCCCCGGATGTTCATAGATGCTTGCACTCGATTATAAAAACAGACTTCGCGTTAACCGAAGTCTGCCTAACCTTTAGGAGATGAGGATGTCCGAGCAGACAGTAGCAAGCCCAGGTGCAATGAATGGTGCGCCGGAGTCAGGCGTTGACTTGCGTCGTCGTCGCTTTCTGACCGGCGCGGCCACCGTGGTCGGCGGCGCGGGCGTGGCCGCGGCCATGGTGCCCTTTTTAAGTTATTGGCAGCCGAGCGCCAAAACTCGCGCGGCGGGTGCGCCCATTGAAGTGGATATTGGCAAACTGGCTGAAGGGCAGATGATGACCGTGGAATGGCGCGGTATGCCGATTTACGTTTTGCGCCGCACCACCAGCACGGTGGCCGAGTTGGCCGCCCTGGATGGTGGGTTGCGTGACCCGGCATCGACTGTCGATCAGCAGCCAAAGTACGCACAAAATGCCTACCGCTCACGCACACCGGAGGTTTTCGTCGCCGTGGGGATTTGTACCCATTTGGGTTGTGCGCCAACCTTCCGCCCGGATGTCGCGCCTGCGGATTTGGGTGCCGAGTGGAAAGGCGGGTTTTTCTGCCCATGCCACGGTTCGCGTTTTGACTTGGCGGGTCGGGTGTTCAAGAACGTGCCTGCGCCGACCAATCTTTTAGTGCCGCCGTATACGTTTTTGACTGAAACTCGCCTGTTGATTGGTGATGATGCGGAGGCTCAAGCCTAATGAACAAGTTATTCCAATGGTTTGATGCCCGCTTGCCGCTCTCCAGTTTCTGGAACGCGCATTTGTCCGGCTATTACGTGCCGAAAAACTTCAATTTCTGGTATTTCTTTGGCTCGTTGGCCTTGACCGTGTTTGTGATTCAAATTGTCTCCGGTATCTGGCTGACCATGAATTACAAGCCCTCGGCGGCGGAAGCCTTTGCTTCAGTTGAATACATCATGCGCGATGTCGAATGGGGCTGGCTGATTCGCTACATGCACTCTACGGGTGCTTCGGCTTTTTTTATTGTCATCTATCTGCACATGCTGCGCGGACTGATGTACGGCTCGTATAAGAATCCGCGCGAGCTGATCTGGATTTTCGGCATGTTGATTTATGTCGTGCTCATGGCCGAAGCCTTCATGGGCTACTTGCTGCCTTGGGGGCAAATGTCGTACTGGGGAGCACAGGTCATTATCTCGCTGTTCGGCGCGATTCCTTTTGTCGGGCCTGATTTGGCGCTGTGGATTCGCGGCGATTATGTGGTGGGCGATGCCACGCTTAACCGTTTCTTCGCGCTGCATGTGATTGCTTTGCCGTTGATTTTGTTGTTCCTGATTGGTGGTCACGTCATGGCGCTGCATGAAGTCGGCTCGAACAACCCGGAAGGCATTGATATCAAAAAACATAAGGATGCCAACGGTAAGCCGCTGGATGGTGTTGCGTTCCACCCGTATTACACCATCAAGGATTTGGTGGGTGTGGTGGTGTTCCTGTTCTTCTTCGCCATCGTGGTGTTCTACATGCCGGAAATGGGCGGCTATTTCCTTGAAAAGCCAAACTTTATTCCAGCGAACCCATTGCTAACGCCCGAACACATTGCGCCCGTGTGGTACTTCACCCCGTTCTACGCCATTTTGCGTGCCGTGCCAGATAAATTCTTGGGCGTAATGGCGATGGGCGGGGCGATTTTTGTGTTGTTCCTGTTGCCTTGGCTGGATCGCAATCCAGTGCGTTCGATTCGTTACCGTTCTCCGCTGTTCAAAGGTTTGTTGGCAATGTTTGTCATCAGTTTTGTTGTGCTCGGCTGGCTGGGAATGCAGCCGGTCACACCGCTGTTAACCTTTATGGCGCAGTTCTTTACCATTCTCTACTTTGGTTATTTTGTCGCCTTGTGGTGGATGAGTAAAAACGAAAAGACTCTGCCTGTGCCGGAGAGGATTACCCGATGAATGCTGTGAAATATGCTTATGGCATGTGTTTTGTACTGCTTGGCGTGCTACTTTCGCCCGTGCAGGCCAGTGGTGGCAAGGTTGAAGGGTTGGTTAAGGCTGAAATTGACCTGGGCGATAACGCCTCACTGCAACGCGGTGCGCAGCTTTTTGTTGACCGCTGCCTGAGCTGTCATTCAGCCAATTTGATGCGTTACAACCGCATTGGGCAGGATTTGGGCCTGAGTGATGCTGAGGTCAAAGCGCGCCTCATCCGTGGTGCGGATGTGAAAATTGGCTCGACTATGCAAAGCACCATGCCTGCTGCGTTGGCGAATACGGCCTTTGGAGTCGTTCCACCAGATTTGTCTCTTACGGCGCGTTCACGCGGTGCCGACTGGCTGTATAGCTATCTGCGCGCGTTTTATGTCGATCCAGCACGCCCGCTTGGGGTGAACAACCTTGTGTTCAAAGATGTGGGTATGCCGAATGTATTTTGGCGTGAACAAGGCGAGCAGGTTTTGACCAAGGGTGCGCATGGCGAGGCGGTTTTGAGCTTGGTTAAGCCGGGCAGCATGAGTCCGGCCGAGTTTGACGGAATGATCGGCGATTTGGTGGGCTTTATGAGCTACATGGCCGAGCCTGCCGTTTTGCAACGCAAGAGCTTAGGACTGTGGGTGCTGGGTTTTCTCGCGGTGCTGTTAGTGTTGGTGTTTTTGCTTAAGCAGGATTACTGGCGCGATATCAAGAAGTAGTCTTAGGCCTTTTGAAGGCGGTTTATCCATCAACGGGTGTGCTAGAATCACACCCGTTTTTGCTTTTGCCGTTTGGCTGTTAAGTTTTTTTGGGAGAGTGCCGCAATGGCTGTTAGTACAAGTCGCCGTGGGGTGATGACCCTGTTTTCTCACCCGGATTGTCCGGAAAGTCATCGTACCCGCCTTGTGCTGGCGGATAAGGAATTGATTGCGGATATGGTTGAGGTTAACCCGGCCAATCCGCCGGAAGATTTCCTTGATCTTAGCCCCACGGGAACCCTGCCGACCTTGGTTGACCGCGATTTGGTACTGACCCAAGCGCGGGTCATTATGGAATACCTTGATGAGCGTTTCCCGCATCCGCCGTTGATGCCGATTGACCCGGTCAGCCGCGCCCGCGTGCGCTCGGCGCTGTATCGCATTGAAAAAGACTGGTATCCACTGTTGCCTGAATTGGCGGAAGGCGGCAAGGGCGCAACCAAAGCGCGCAAGGCGCTGCGTGAAGGCCTGCTCTCCATCATGCCGATTTTTTCGGCCAGCCAATTTGTGATGAGCGAGGAGTTCAGCCTGGCGGATGCAACGTTGGCACCGATTTTGTGGCGCTTGCCGGTGTACGGTATTGACCTACCCGCCGGACCGCAAACCCAGCCTTTGCTGGATTACATGGCGCGCATCTTCAAGCGCGAAAGCTTCCGTCAAAGCCTGTCGGATCTTGAGCTGGAAATGCGCCCGGAAATGCGCACTGAAATTCGCCGGGATGGTCGCAAGTGACCTCCAGTCGCCCTTACTTGCTGCGCGCTTTGTACGAATGGATTGTGGACAACGAACACATCCCTTACATCGTTGTGGATGCAACCATGCCTGGCGTGGTCGCGCCGCCTGAGCACGTTAAAGATGGTCAGATTACTTTGAACATTGCGCCCCATGCGGTGCAAAGCCTGAGTTTGGGTAATGCCGATGTGCGTTTTTCGGCACGCTTTAGCGGTCGCCCTTGGATGATTACCATTCCGGTCATGGCCATTTTGGCGATTTATGATCGTGATACCGGTCAGGGCATGGGTTTTCCTCCCGGAACCATGCCGGGTGAAACCGGTGACGATGCGGATAACGATACAACCAATCGCGTATCACGCCCGCCGGCTTTGCGCGCCGTTCCCTCGGAAGGTGAGCGCAAAGCATCCAGCGTCGAATCGAATGACGAGAATGAGTCCACACCACCCGATGATGAACCTCCGGTGCGCGGTGCTCATTTGCGGCGCATTAAATAGCGGTTGATTCTATCGACACGGCTCTGGATTGGTTCAAATGAGCAACACATTCGGTGCGACCGAGCGTTTGGCATCCGTCGCGCAATGGTGGCAGAGCGTTGAAGGCGGGCAGTTAAGAGATGAAGAATCGGCTGCACTGGAGCCTTGGCTTGCACGCTGCTTTGGTTATCACGCCCTGCACTTGAGTCTCCAGCCCTTAGAGCCATGTGCCATGGAGGATTCGCAAGCCGTTCCGCCGCCCTTGGCTGGTTTGCGCATTCCTCATACCTTTCAACTTGGCCCCTTGGGCGCTGACGTGCGCGCGCGCTTTGAATCCCTGCCCTTGGAAGCTGAATCGGTAGATTTGGTCGTGATGCAGCATGTTTTGGAGTTTGCTTCAGATCCCCATGCTGTTCTGCGTGAACTGGATCGGGTGTTGGTGCCCGAAGGCCGTGTGGTGTTGCTAAGTTTTAACCCCATGAGCTACTGGGGGTTGCGTCGCCTATTTAACCTGAATCATCAGGCACCGTGGTTTGGGCTTGGCCTTGGACGCAAGCGTTTGCGCGATTGGTTGGCGTTGCTGGGCTACGATGTTGAGGATGAATTATGGGTTGGGCATGGCTGTTTGTCGCACGCTCCGCCGTTTATCGCCGGTTTTATGCAGCGCTGGTTAGCGCGAATTTTACCGCGTAGCGGGGTGGGATATGCCCTGCTGGCGCGCAAGCGGGTAAGTATGCCCGCGCTCATTCGTCATCGCTGGCGCTTAATGCCGAGCTTTGGTGTGACCAAGGCCGATGGTGCGGTGGCACAAACCCGGCCACATCAACGCGGCTGTGCTGCGTTGGAGAACGATTCAAATCAAGGCGTGGCGCATGTCTCAAGAAACTAAAGAATCCCTTCCCATCAGTCAGGTGGACGCTTGGACGGACGGCGCATGTCGCGGCAACCCTGGGGTTGGTGGCTGGGGTGTGGTGTTGCGTGCTCAAGGTTTGGAAAAGCAGCTTTGTGGCGGCGAAAATCTCACCACGAATAACCGTATGGAAATGACGGCGGCAATTCAGGCTTTGTCGGCGCTTAAACGGCGTTGCCGGGTGAATCTCACTACCGATTCGCAATATGTGATGAAAGGAATGCAGGAATGGCTGCCCAACTGGAAAAAACGCGGCTGGCGCACGTCGGGTAATCAGCCTGTGAAGAATGCCGATTTATGGCAGCAACTCGATGCGCTGTGCGCGCAGCATGAGGTGCATTGGTTCTGGGTGCGCGGGCATGTGGGACACCCTGAAAATGAGCTGGCCGATCAGTTGGCGAATCGTGGCATTGATGAGTTAAAAAAGGTCTAGCACCATGCGGCAAATTCTTCTTGATACCGAAACAACGGGGCTGGAGCCACGCGAAGGGCATCGTATCGTCGAAATCGGCGCGGTGGAATTGGTCAATCGCAGCCTCACCGGTCTGACGTTTCATGAATATCTGAATCCCGAACGGGTGATGGATGATGAAGTGATCCGCGTTCACGGTCTGACCAATGCGTTTCTGGACGACAAACCACGCTTTGCGGCGGTAGCGCAGTCATTCTTGGATTTTGTGCGTGGGGCGGAACTGGTTATTCATAACGCCGCGTTTGACCTTGGTTTTATCAATGCGGAACTTGAGCGGCTTGGTAAGACATCTGCGACGGATTATGGGCGGATTGAAGATTATGTCAGCGGGGTGGTGGATAGCCTGAAACTGGCACGCCGCCTGCATCCGGGGCAGCGTAATAGTCTGGACGCGCTGTGCCGCCGCTATGGCATCGACAATAGCCATCGCCAGTTGCACGGCGCTTTGCTCGACTCGGAAATTCTGGCGGATGTTTATCTAGCTATGACTGGTGGTCAATCCAGTTTGGGGCTGGAGTCGCAAGATTCACACGCGCATGCTGAAGGCGGTGAGGTGCCGCGCATGCTGCCTGCCTCGCGTCCGCGTGTGGCGGTGTTATGTGCCAGTGATGATGAGCTTGCAGCGCATGAGCAGCGCATGGAGGCTATTCAGAAAGCGGCGGGCGGCATGACGATTTGGGGTGGGTGAGATTGGGGTTGTTTGCCACTTTGGCAAATGACGCGGATTTTGCTTCCATACCCCTTTTTTGATGCCGCCGTGAACTGGCCTGCGGAATTAGGTTAAGGGTGCCATGG
>DYLI01000232.1 GCA_020722165.1 Halothiobacillus neapolitanus
GTAACTACCTACCCTCCCGCGAGTAGGGAGACTGGCTGATGGGCAAAGAGGCTGCGCAGCGTCACAAAGACATTACGCTCCTGCTTGCGGCAGGTGGAAATCACCGCTTGCAAGCGGGCATACACCCTTGCCCCCTGGTCGGTGCGGAAGCAGCCACTCACTTTCTGCTTGACCTTCGCCGGGCGCAGGTCTCGTTCGGCCTGGTTGTTGGTGAACGGCACGCCCTCCACCAGCGCAAAGGCCAGAATTGCGTCCTCGTGCTCCGTCATACGGCGAAGCAGATTGCGTCCCGGCGTGCTCTTCGGGCGCCCTCTGCCCACCTTGGGTTCGGGCGGCGGTTCTTCCAGTTCCGCTTGGCTCAGGATCAGGCGATACTGTTGCTGGGCTCGTCGAGCAGCTTTCCCTTGCAAGGGGAGAGCCTGGCGGTAGAGCTTCAACAGAAAGGCGTGCATCGCGCTGGCCCACGCCGAACCATCTTCCATCAAGCCACACAGTTCGCGCAGGATGTGCGCGTTGCAGGCCCCGTGTCTCGCCTGCGTGAACTTGTAGTACGCCGCCATGTGGTCGTGAATCGCCCAGCCAGTGAACTCGGGCAAGATCGAAGACTCGCTGCGCAATGCCTCTTCACCACGCTTCTCATGCACAAACAGATGAGTATACAGGGCGTTGCTCGCCGTGTGCAGCCACTGCAATCTCCCTCCAACCCGCAAGCCGGTCTCGTCGAAATGGTCAACTTTGGCCTGCGCCAACTGCTCCTTCGTCTCTGCTTCCAGCGGCGCCGCCAATTCGTACCCCTCTTCCAGCGCTCTCTCCACCGTTTCGCTGTTCAATTCGTACCCGTACAAGTCGCTGAACAGGCAGCAGATTTGCTCCAACGGCATCCTGTGATCAACCGAGAGCTTGACCACCAATGCCTGCACGCCAGACCCGTATTGGACATTGCTGCGAACATCTTCAGGATATTGCCCCTGCTGCTTTTGCCCGCAGCATTCGATCTGCCCCAGCCGATGCTCGGTCACTTCCAACTTAGGCTCCGGTACGTCAAACACCTGTCGTCGGCTTACCACCTCATGCGGCTCTTCCGCTGCAATCTCCCGCCCACAAACCGCGCAATGCTCTGGCAAGTGCATGAGCACCCGGTCGGGCTTTTCAACCTGCCGCAATGTTCTGCCCTTGTGCCCCGGCTGCCCGCCCGACGCTCGTTTCTCCCCCTTGGGCAGCGCCGGCTGCACCCGCTTCTTCCGATATCCATCGCTGCTCGGCGGCTTGTGGCTATTCCCGCTGTTCAGCCCCAGGCGCCGCCGCAACTCGGCATTTTCAGCCTGCAAGCGTGTATTCTCGACCTGCAGGCACGCATTCTCGATTCGCAAGTGCGCAATGTCCGCCTGAAGACAGGCGACTTCGGCTTCCAGAGAAGCCAACTGCTTGAGCAGGGCATCTATTTCCAGCAGTTGCTT
>DYLI01000233.1 GCA_020722165.1 Halothiobacillus neapolitanus
CTTGTACCCCATCGTCTATCTCGACTGCATCCACGTCAAGGTACGCGACAGCGGTACCGTCCGGGTCAAGGCCGTATATCTGGCACTGGGCATCAACCTTTCGGGCGAGAAGGAACTGCTGGGCCTCTGGATCGCCCAGACCGAGGGGGCCAAGTTCTGGCTCCAGGTCGTGACCGAACTGAAGAATCGCGGCGTGGCGGACATCTTCATTGCCTGCGTGGATGGCCTGAAAGGCTTTCCCGAAGCCATCGAAGCCGTGTACCCCAGGACAGCCGTTCAGCTTTGCATCGTGCATCTGGTGCGCTACAGCCTGAACTACGTGAGCTGGAAATTGCGCAAGGACGTGGCCGCCGATCTGCGCGCCATCTACACGGCGGCCACGGTGGAAGAAGCCGAACGGCAGCTTGAGGCGTTCGAGGCAACTTGGGGGGAAAGCTTCCCCTCCATCGGTCAGTCCTGGCGACGTAACTGGCCAAGAATCATTCCGTTCTTTGACTACCCGCCGGACATCCGCAAGGTGATTTACACCACCAACGCGATTGAATCGGTGAACATGGGTTTGAGGAAGGTCACCAAGAATCGCGGCTCATTCCCATCAGATGATGCCTTGCTGAAACTGTTCTACTTGGCGCTGAAAAATATAAGTGCTAAATGGACCATGCCGATTCGGGATTGGAAGGCCGCCCTGAACCGGTTTACCATCCAGTTCGAGGATAGGATGCCTCAGCATTGAACCCAACTCCGTTTACACAAAATTCGGGATACCCTCCGAAGCTCACGGATTTCTTCAGGCGACATGACGTGTAAGGGGGTTAGGCAGGCGGCATCAAACTCACGCATAGTTTGTTTATTGATAGCTTCAATCTCATGCAGCGCTTCCATCGTTTCGTGGATCGCCGCGAATGCGTCACTCTGATATTTTATCGCCATCTTCGTTCACCTCTGAAAATTGCCTAGACGCAGAACGGCGGCCAACAGGCTCATTAACACTAAACTCGACATATCGGCATCAATGCTGACCTACAATCACAAATAATTCTTGCCGCATCAATCCTCCAATTGGTGGAACGCTACCCGATACTGTGAATAGGCTGACAAGCGTGCAAGTCAAGCCATCCGCCCAACCATGTGCTGATTTTTTGTTGTACAAGCAACATGGAAACCCTCTTGTTTGATATGCGCCATTGGCGTACATTAGTTGAATGAATACCGTCGCAGAAACATCCATTTTCATGCGTTATGCGTCCGACATCTGGGCTGATTCCGAACGTATGGCGTTTGTGGAGTGGATTGCGGCAAACCCCCAAGCGGGCGATGTGATTCCGGGTTCGGGCGGCTGCCGGAAAGTACGCTGGTCGCGTGCGGGTATGGGCAAGCGTGGCGGCGCACGGGTCATTTACTTCAACGGCAATGATGGCCGGGTGTGGCTGTTGATTGCCTACACCAAGA
>DYLI01000234.1 GCA_020722165.1 Halothiobacillus neapolitanus
TTAAGCGCTTCTTGCAAATCCGCAAGGCGCAGCTCGTGTTCACGTTCTTCACGTTTGTCGCGTTTCCATTGAAAAAAAAAGCCGACCATCACGCCGATAAATGCCACCATCACTCCCAGCAGGCCGATACCAGGCGAGGACAAAATGAAGCCCAAAAAACCCGTTGCACCACCTGCGGCTGTGGCCTTGCCGCTCATTGCAATGGCCGCGTCGTAAACTTCAACAGCAGGCTGCGGTAGTTCGTGCAGGTTACTCATTTTTGTCCTCCGCTTTGACCCAATCCACCAGTGCGGAATGCGTATCCCGGCAACTGTGCAGGCGGTTGGCTGTTTCGATATAGCTCTCCAGTAACGCTCCCATCGTCGCGTTCAGATGGGCTTCGGTGGCAGACATGGAAGCATTAACTCCACAGGGGCAGCCCGATGAATCGGTGGCGTTGGCTGCGGCATTTGCGAGGCACAGCCCGCAAGGGTCGAGAGTGCAATTAGTAAAAACAGGCGTAGATGCAACATGGCGTGTCACCGTCTTGGTTAAAATCTTGGTACGTATTTCGTGAGTAGCTTTGCGCTCACTGGCCGCTTGCAGAATCTCAGCATCAATCGCTGCCTGTTCGTTGGCCTGCTCAATGGCTCGGGTGAGCGATTCCGCGTGCTTGGCCTGATATTCGTTACGGCAATCAAGCCCGCCCTTGTGGTATGCCCACAAGCCGCCCACGACAAACAGAATGAGCGCAAGAACGCCGTATGGGATTGGGTTAATGTTCAACACTGCGCACCTCCTGCATACACGCCTCATATCTGTGCTTGGTGCGCTTCCACACCCCGGCGCAAACCTTGTTGCCCGGTGTCGAGCAATCGAATCCGCGCACGAAGCGATATTTCAAATGCGCCTTGCACGCCCCGGCATAATCCCCACGATTCGCCAGTTGCACCATGCTGGATTTGCACGTCGCACCTACGCCGTACTGATAGGCGTGGTCGGCTAGCATGGCGTACTCAACCGGCGTGAGAGGCACAGTGATGCACGCATTAAGATGTGAGTGTTGTGTGAGTAGATATTCAGTGGTGCGTTTGCTGGCGTAGGCCGGGCTGAATTTGTCGCCACATTTCACTGGCGAGCCGTCAAGATGTGTGGTCGAGCCATAGCCTCCCGTGCAAGGGTCGCCCTTAACCGGAACGGTCGCCACGGGAGCGTAGCCTTCCTTGAGCTTGATGTTGTCATGCACAAGCCCGCCGGCAAACAGCGCGCCAATGATGGCAGCAGAACCCAAGGCGATGCGTCGTGTTGTGCTCATTTTTTCGGCATCCATGACGAAGATTCGGCGCTGTTTTTGATTGTGCGCGTCACAACATACGAGCCGTCATGCTCGCGGCCTATGTCGTCGGCCTCGTCCAGCGTCTGGGCATAAGCCTCGCCCGTCTTGCGGCCTTTAAGGTCGAA
>DYLI01000062.1 GCA_020722165.1 Halothiobacillus neapolitanus
GGGGCTATAGCTCAGCTGGGAGAGCGCTTGCATGGCATGCAAGAGGTCTGCGGTTCGATCCCGCATAGCTCCACCATTTTTGGATGATACACAAGCCCTCGTTTGCATTCTGCAACGGGGGCTTTTGTTTGGCTGCCGTTTCCGTTCGTGTAATCTTGGAAAAAAATGAAGGAGTACGCATCGTGCATACCAAACCCCATGACTTGACCCAAATCACCCTCGCGGTGCTTTTCATTGGTGGGTTGATTATTGCGTCTTTTTGGGTGCTTAAACCATTCTTGTCTGCGCTGATCTGGGCGGCGATGATTGTGGTGGCGACCTGGCCACTGATGCTCAAGGTGCAGGCGGGGTTGTGGGGCAAGCGCAGCTTGGCGGTGGCGGTGATGAGCCTGAGCATTCTGCTCATGCTGCTGCTGCCTTTAACCTTGGCGATTGTCACGATTGTGGAGAATGCCGACAAAATCGTTGGCTGGGCGAAGTGGTTGGCGGAAAGCCGCATTCCAGCGCCGCCGGAGTGGGTGGCTAAATTGCCATTGATTGGTGCCAAGCTGCAAGATTTCTGGCAGGGCTATGTGGCCAGCGGGCTGAGCGACATAGCGCCCAAGCTGATTCCTCACGCTGAGGGCATTACCAAGTGGTTTGCCGCGCAGGCGGGCGATTTGAGCCTGTTGTTTATGCAGTTTCTGTTGGTGGTGTTGATTGCCGCGATTCTTTATGTTGTGGGTGATGAGGCGGCAGTGTGGGTGCGGCGCTTCGGTCTGCGCCTTGGCGGCGCGCGTGGCGAGGGTGCGGTGGTGCTGGTGGGGCAGGCGATTCGTGGTGTGGCGCTTGGTGTGGTCTTAACCGCATTATTGCAGTCGGTGATTGGTGGTATTGGTCTGGCCATTGCTGGCATTCCTCTGGCGGCCTTGCTTACGGCGTTGATTTTTTTATTGTGTATCGCGCAGATTGGTGCCGGGTTGGTGATGTTTGCAGCGGTGGGCTGGCTTTTTTGGTCGGGTGATACGGGCTGGGGTGTGTTTCTTCTCATCTGGTCGATTGTGGTGACGACGATGGATAATTTCATTCGCCCTTTTTTGATCAAACAAGGTGCGGATTTGCCGATTGTGCTGATTTTCGCCGGGGTGATTGGCGGCTTGCTGGGCTTTGGTTTGGTGGGTATTTTTATCGGGCCGGTGGTGCTGGCAGTGAGCTATACCTTGCTGGATGCTTGGGTCAAGGCTGAGCTGAAAGTTTGAATAGCCAAGGATGAAGCGAAGCGTAATCCGGGAATGGCTGTGCCGAGTGTGAGGCTTGCCCCGGATTAGCATCCGAGCTGTCAGGTATAAAAAAACGCCAGTTCAAGGCGGAGATTGTCCGCTTGAACTGGCGTTTTTTATGGGTTGAACGCGCGTTTACACGCTGGTCTTAACCGTGGTCTGTTCGTCAGCTTGAGGTGCATCGGCAGGCAGCTCGGGTGCTGATTCGGCCACAGCAGTATTAATGACTTGGGTTTCGGCGGGCGCAGCTGCAACAGCATGGCTTTCGGTCTCAACCACCTCGACCGTGTGCTCTGCGCGATGCTCGTCGCGATCGTCAACCTGCATTTCAGTCACGTTGAGCGAGGCCAGTGCACTACGAATAACCTCATGGCCACCTACAATACGGTCACCCGCTTCCAGGCGTGTGGCGGCATTCGGCGGGAACTGTTCCGCAATGCTTTTCTTGGCGGCAATATCAATCAACGGCTTGGGCGCAGGTGCCAAGGGTGCCGTCAACTGTTGCGCGATACGCTCGGCCTCTGCGCCTTCGAGCGGTGTATTGTCGATGAAGTCGGCCTCGGGGCGGCGGCGTGCAGAGCGAGGTTCGCGCGCCGGTATGCTGCCACGCGGCACGGGGGCGAGAGCTGGTTTGTTGCGCTCGTTGCTTCCCGTGCGTTCGCGCGAGCGGCCATTGCCACGCGGCGCGCTATCGCGTTCGTTGCCTTCCAATTCGCTACGTTCACGTTCATTACGCGCGCCCCGGCCTGAGCGGTTGTCACGCCCCTGGCTGGTCAAACGAGCTTCTGGTGTGCCAGATTGTTTGGAGGGCTGTTTGGCATTGGCACCGAAAAGGAAACCCCAGATGCGCTTGAGGATGCCACTGCTTTCCTGAGTGGGTGCTTCATCTTTGCGAGTGACACTTTCAGTACGGCGTGGGGCATTGGCGGGCGGTGGTGCCAGCGTTTGCACGACCTTCACCATGGGCTCGGTATTGACCTCGCGGCTTGAATCGCGCGATGGTCGAGCAGCAGAACGTGAGGATGGACGTGCATTGGGACGGGCGCTATCGGCGTTTTCCTGCGTATCGTGCGGATGCTCGATGGAGTCGTAGCTTTGGATGCTATCGGCTTCACCGCGACGCACGCGCTCAATGCGGAAGTTGGGCGCTTCGATGTGCGGATTGGGAATCAGCAGCACGCTCACGCGGTAGTCTTCTTCCATACGCCGAATGGCATCACGCTTTTCGTTGAGCAGGTACGCCGCTACTGCAACTGGCAACTGCGCCACAATGCGACCGGTGTTTTCTTTCAGCAAATCTTCTTGAATCAGACGCAGCACGGACAGCGCGAGCGATTCGGTGCCGCGAATCGTGCCCTGACCGTGGCAGCGCGGGCAGACGTGTTGGGTGGATTCTTCCAGTGAAGGACGCAGGCGTTGGCGCGACATTTCCAGCAGGCCGAAGCGCGAGATGCGCCCCAGTTGCACCCGTGCCCGATCCATTTTCAGTGCATCGCGTAGGCGGTTTTCCACTTCGCGTTGGTGCTTGGTGGGTGCCATGTCGATAAAGTCGATGACGATCAGACCGCCAAGGTCGCGCAAGCGAATCTGGCGCGCGATTTCATCGGCGGCTTCCAGGTTGGTGTTGAACGCTGTCTGCTCAATGTCCTCGCCCTTGGTGGCGCGCGCGGAGTTAATGTCTACAGCGGTCAGGGCTTCGCATTGGTCAATGACCAGTTCGCCACCGGAGGGCAGGGTGACTTTTCGCCCATAGGCGGATTCGATCTGGCTTTCGATCTGGTAGCGTGAAAAAAGTGGCACGCGATCTTGATAGAGTTTCAGGCGGCGCACGTTATGCGGCATGACCTGATTCACAAACTCAATCGCTTGTTGATAGGTTGCTTCGTCGTCGATCAGAATTTCGCCAATATCGTCGCGCAAATGGTCGCGCAACGCGCGAATCAGCAGGCTGCTTTCTTGATAAATCAGTACTGGCGCATTGCGCTCTTTGCCGGCATCAACAATGGCTTGCCACACGCTGAGCAGGTAGTTCAAATCCCATTGCAGCTCTTCGGCATTACGGCCGACACCTGCCGTGCGGATAATCATGCCCATGCCTTCGGGCACATCGAGCGAGGCCATGGCTTCTTTCAATTCGGCGCGATCTTCGCCTTCGATACGGCGCGAAACACCGCCGGCACGCGGGTTGTTGGGCATTAAAACAAGGTAACGTCCCGCCAAGCTGACAAAGGTAGTCAGCGCCGCGCCTTTGGCACCGCGTTCTTCCTTGTCGATTTGCACCAGAATTTGCTGGCCTTCGCGTAGGGCATCCTTGATGATCGGGCGACCTTTATCGTCCACCGCATCGGGGTTGAAATAGCTGCGCGAAATCTCCTTAAAAGGCAGGAAACCGTGGCGATCGGAGCCATAGTTAACAAAGACTGCTTCGAGGCTAGGCTCGATGCGGGTAATCGTGCCTTTGTAGATGTTGGATTTTTTCTGCTCGCGCGAAGGGGTTTCGATATCGATATCGTAAAGTGTCTGACCATCCACGAGGGCAACGCGAAGTTCCTCGGCGTGGGTGGCATTGATGAGCATTCGCTTCATGCGGGTGTGTCCTGAAAAATGCGCTGAACACCCATGCACGCTTCGCAGTCGAGCCTAAACCGGACTGGAAGCGCGCAAGGTGTTGATCTGTCAACTTGGCCACAATGACCGTGCGCGCAGATACGCCGCGCATCCATTCGAAGAGCGGCGCAAGCAGGCAGGCGAGGGTCAGGTGTCCAGCGGTCATGTGTGTGATTTTCTATTCATTGGTTTATGTTGCCGACCTTATCCATTGTCGGTAGGCATTCATGGGTTCAAGTCATGCGTCAATGCGGGTTTAGGGCATTTGGCTGTCATCACTTGCACGAGAGGATTAACTAAAGGGTTAATCTTCTCGTGGGTGGCTCATAGGCATCCTGCCCCAAGCTAAAATCACGCAGTTATAAGCGTAAATTGTAGCCCGGATGCTAATCCGGGGTAGGCGTTGACATTGGCACAACCATCCCCGGATTACGCTACGCTTCATCCGGGCTACCTAACTGCCTCAAACAAAAGTCACGCTGCAATCAGCGCGCGTTGGGAAACTTCAAATAACACTATCTTCTCGTCTTGTCGTTCGTGCATGTCACAGCTTGAACATGGAGATAAAGCCTGCTGAACACAAGAACGGCTTTGAATATAGCAATATCGTTACAGTGCGGCAATGATTTGCCCCGTTCAATGGGGTGAATGGGCTATCATTGCGGTCATTATTGATGAGTTAAACAAGGCTATGAACCCTATTGATGACGATTTTACTGAAGGAACAGACGCTGTTGTTAGCGATATGACTGAGCAAACAGGCTCGCCTGCTTTGGCTGCGCGTTTTGTCACCATTGGCGCGCATGAAGCCGGGCAGCGGCTGGATAATTTTTTGCTGGCGCAACTTAAAGGTGTGCCTAAAAGCCGCATTTATCGCATGGTGCGTACCGGCGAAGTGCGCATTAACAAGGGGCGGGTTAAACCGCTGACGCGCATTGCGGCGGGGAATGTGGTGCGTATTCCGCCGGTGCGCATGAGTGAGCAGGAAGCGCCCGAACTGCCGCCCGCGCGTGTGGCCGCGATGCGCGACATTGTGTTGTATGAAGATGATGATGTGCTGATTATTAATAAGCCGCCGGGCTTGGCTGTGCATGGTGGTAGCGGTGTGCCGTATGGTTTGATCGAGTTGGCGCGCGCGTCTTGGGCGCATTTGCCCGGTTTGGAGTTGGCGCACCGACTTGACCGGGACACCAGCGGCTGTTTGGTGTTAGCCAAAAATCGTGAGGCATTGCTGGGTGTGCAACGCCAACTGGTGGCGGGTACGGCGCGCAAGGCTTACTTAGCCTTGTTGCAGGGTGATGCGTTTAGAAATCAGGCGAAAAACGCGCCGCGTGGTGGCGGGCGTGATGCGGTGTTGCGTGTGGATGCGCGCTTGCTGCGTAGTGAGTTGCAAGGCGGCGAGCGTATGGTCAAAGTTGATCCGCAAGGCAAAGATGCGGTGAGTTATTTCACCTTGATGGAGCGGTATGGTTCATTTGCCAGCCTGGCGCGGGTTGAAATTGAAACCGGGCGCACCCACCAAATTCGTGTCCATGCGCAACACTTGGGGCATCCGCTGGCGGGTGATGAAAAATATGGCAATGAAGGCTTCAACAAGCAGATGAAAGCCCTTGGATTGAAGCGGGTTTTTTTGCACGCTGAGCAACTCGATTTGCTGCACCCGGTCAGTGAAGTGACTTTGCGGGTGCAGGCGCCGTTGCCGGATGAGTTGGCGAGCGTGTTGGATACCTTGCAGCGTGGCGTGCCCACGCCGGGGCGGGGTGCTTGATGCAACGGATGATTCCCACGCAGTTGAAGATGGTGATGTTCGATTGGGATGGCACGCTGATGGATTCCACAGCGCGTATTGTCAGTAGCTTTCAACATGCCATGCGGGAACTGGGTTTGCCGGTGTTGCCGCCGGAACCGATTATGGACATTATCGGTTTGGGCTTGCCGGAGGCGTGTCTTGCGCTGTACCCCGATCTGGATGCCGAGCGGGTCAAGACTTTGGGTGTGACTTATCAGTCGTTTTACTTTGGTCGCGACCCAACACCGATGCGGCTTTATGATGGTGCGGAAGATTTATTGGCTGATTTGGCGGCGCGAGGTTTTTGGTTGAGCGTGGCCACGGGTAAAAGTCGGCGTGGTTTGAATGAAGTGCTCGAATCAACGGGTTTGGGGCGCTATTTTTTCGCTACACGCTGCGCCGAAGAAACCTTGTCCAAACCCGATCCTTTGATGCTGCGCGAGCTGATGTTTGAGGCGAATGCTGAACCTGAGCGTTGTTTGATGGTCGGAGATACACAGTTTGATTTGGATATGGCGCGCCATGCCAACGTGCCATCCGTGGGGGTGACGCATGGCGCGCACGGATCTGAGGCCTTGGCGGCGAGCGCACCGCTGGCTTTGGTGGATGATTTGCATGCTTTGGCAGAATGGTTACACCCTTTTGAATCGATGCGAGATTAAAAACATGAGCGATTTAGACAATATCAAGGCGTTTCGCCATGACGAAGAATTGGGTTTGGGCGAAAAAAGCAGCAAGGATGAGACGTGGATGCGCAGTTTGCTGACTAAGTTGGCCGAAAGCAGCCTGCTTGAGCAACGTCGCGCCCGGCGTTGGGGTATTTTTTTCAAGCTGGCGTTTTTGATTTATTTGCTGGTGTTGTTGGGTGTCATGATTGGCGGCACAACGGAGGACACGCTTTCGGATGAACCGTTTACCGCGTTGGTCACTTTGGACGGCGCAATCATGGACGATACCCCAGCGAACGCGAGTAGCGTGATTGAAGGTTTGCGCGAAGGCTTTGAGAGCAAGCATTCCAAAGCGGTGATTTTGCGCATCAATAGCCCCGGCGGTAGCCCGGTGCAGTCAAATTACATTTATCAGGAAATGTTGCGTCTGCGTGCCAAATACCCGGACAAGCCTTTGTATGCTGTGGTCTCGGAAATGGCGGCTTCGGGGGGCTATTACGTCGCGGCGGGCGCAACCAAGATTTATGCCGATCAGGCCAGTATTGTCGGCTCAATCGGCGTGCGTATGGACGGCTTCGGTGTGGTGGATGCGATGAAAATGCTTGGCATTGAATACCGTGAATTGACCGCAGGCGATCATAAAGCCCTGCTTAGCCCGTTTGTGCCGGTGAACCCGGAAGAAAAAGCCCATATGGAAGGGCTGCTCAACGAGGTGCATCAGCAATTTATCAAAGCGGTCAAGGACGGGCGCGGTGAGCGTTTGCAGGCCGAAACACCGGGCATGTTCTCGGGGCTGGTCTGGACGGGGCAACAAGCCGTTGAGCTTGGCATGGTCGATGGCCTGGGTAATGTAGAAAGCGTGGCACGCGATGTGGTCAAGGTTGAAAAAGTGGTCGATGTAACCAGTCAGGAAAGCGTGCTGGATCGCCTGCTGGGTCGTTTGGGCGTGTCGGTGTCGGCAGGCGTGGCGGCGGGTTTGTCCAAAGCCATGATTGAATCGCAATACGGTGTGCTGCATTAAATGAATTTAACTTATGAATGAGCGACGTTTACCTGCTGAGGATGTGGGCTATGCTCTTGAAGAAGAGGTTCTGGAGCAGGATCTTGAGCCGCCGCCCCTGTTTCGCGTGGTGTTGTTGAATGATGATTTCACGCCGATGGAGTTCGTAATTTTGGTGCTTGAGCGGGTATTTCGTATGACGCATGAGCGTGCGGTACAAATCATGCTTGATGTGCACCAAAAGGGGCGTGGGGTATGCGGGATTTACAGCCGCGAAGTCGCTGAAACCAAGGTGGCCTTGGTGGTGGAGTGGGCGCGGGAGAATGACCATCCTTTGTTGTGTGTGTCTGAGCCAGTAGAACGATGAGGGGCAGGCTATGTTAAGTAAATCACTCGAAGAAACCCTCAATCAGGTTTTTCGCTTTGCCAAACTCCAGCATTTTGAATATGTCACGCTGGAAGTATTGCTGCGCTATCTGTTACTCGATCAGGAAGCGCGTCCGGTGTTGCAGGGCTGCGGCGCGAATATCGAGCATCTGGAGCACGAGCTTGAGGCCTTTTTGGAAGAAACCATGCCGCGCGTGGCGGAAGACGATAAGGACGATGCCAAGCCGACCTTGGGCTTTCAGCGTGTATTGCAACGCGCCGTAGTGCAAGTGCAGGCGGCGGGCAGGCAAAGCGTGACTGGGGCACATGTGCTTGCAGCCTTGTTTGCCGAACAGGATTCACACGCGGTGTATTTGCTCAAGCGGCAGGGCATTTCGCGCCTGGATGTACTGCGCTATATGTCGCATGGCGGCGACGAACACGGTGAAAATCAAAAAAATTCAGCCCAGCAAGATCAAGATGAAAGCGGGCAGTCTGGCAAGGAACAGGCTTCCGCGCTGGAGCAATACGCGGTTAATCTCAATCAAATGGCGCGTGACGGGCGGATTGACCCGCTGATTGGGCGTGCCGCCGAAGTCGAGCGTGTGGCGCAGGTGCTGTGTCGCCGTCGCAAGAATAATCCGCTGTTGATTGGTGAGGCCGGTGTGGGCAAGACGGCGATTGTCGAAGGGCTGGCGCGCATGATTGTGCTGGGCGAAGTGCCCGCCGCGTTGGAAAAAAGCGTGATTTACAGTCTGGACTTGGGCGCGCTGGTGGCGGGCAGCAAGTATCGCGGCGATTTTGAAAAACGCCTGAAAAATGTCCTGGCAGAGCTGGCGGCTATTCCGGGTGCGGTGCTGTTTATTGATGAAATTCATAGCATGATCGGCGCGGGTTCGGCTTCGGGCGGGGCAATGGATGCTTCGAATCTGATTAAACCAGCGCTTGCCAAGGGCTTGCGCTGCATAGGCTCCACCACGCACAACGAATTCCGCCAGATTTTCGAGAAAGATGCCGCGCTGGCACGGCGCTTCCAGAAGATTGATGTGCCGGAGCCGAGCACTGATGAAACGCTGGCGATTCTTAAAGGCTTGCGCCCCAGCTTTGAGGAGCATCACGCGGTCAGTTACACCGACGATGCCTTGCAGGCTGCAGTAACTTTGTCTGAACGGCATATCCATGATCGCCACCTGCCGGACAAGGCGATTGACGTGATGGACGAGGCGGGCGCGCGGGCAAGGCTGGCAGGGCTTGCCGATGCGGTGATTGGCGCGACGGAGATGGAAAAAGTCGTGGCCAGCATGGCGCGCATTCCTGAACAGCAAGTCTCCAGCACCGACCGCGACATGCTGCGCAATCTGGAGCGCAATTTGCGCATGGTGGTGTACGGTCAGGATGCAGCGGTGGAGCAGTTGTCCACCTCGATCAAACTCGCTCGCTCGGGTCTGCGTCCGGCGGACAAGCCGATTGGTTCGTTTTTGTTTGCGGGTCCAACAGGCGTGGGCAAGACCGAAGTGGCTCGTCAACTAGCGCGTTTGCTGGGTATTGGCCTGTTGCGCTTTGATATGTCCGAATACATGGAACGGCACTCGATTTCGCGCCTGATCGGCTCGCCGCCGGGCTATGTCGGCCATGAAAGCGGTGGATTGTTGACCGAAGCCGTGCACAAGCAGCCGCATGTGGTGTTGTTGCTGGATGAAATTGAAAAAGCACATCCCGATCTGTTCAATGTGCTGTTGCAGGTGATGGATCGCGGCAAACTGACCGATGCCAACGGGCGCGA